>SHXP01000052.1 GCA_009693225.1 Limnohabitans sp.
AGTGGTGGATGTAGAGTAAGGCCGGGAGTTTTTACTGTAGAGGTTGAAAGTTCTAGACACCCCGTCTTCAGTGAAATAAGGATCGGTTGTATGAATCGAGTAAATTTTGTTGTATTGACTAGTATTGATTTGGACGCCGACTGAATTGCCGGTGCCGAAAAAATTGTCCTGACTCAAGCCGAACGACAAAAACGCATTTTCAGAGGAGGAGAAACCGACACCCAGCGACAGTGAATTGGTGGGTTTTTCGGTCACTTTCAAGTTGATGTCTACCTGATCCGGGTTGTCAGGCACTTCCGACGTGTCAATGGTGACTTCAGTGAAAAATCCTAAGCGGTCGACTCTGTCGCGGGACGCGCGAATACGTTGGCCGTCGTACCAGGAGGATTCCATCTGCCTGAATTCCCTGCGGATGATCTCGTCCTTGGTGCGCTCATTGCCGGCAATATTGATACGTCTGACATAAGCGCGCCTGGACGGGTCAGCCTGCAGAATGACTTTGACTTGATTGGTTTGCCTGTCGATTTCAGTGCGCTGATCAATTCTGGCAAAGGCAAAGCCGAAATTTCCGAAATATTCGGCAAATGCCTTGCTGGTATCAACCACGTCGGTGACGTTATAGGCTTGACCGGGCTTGATGGTAATCAGAGACTTGAACTCATTGTCGCGGCCAAGGTAATACCCTTCCAGCGCAACTTCGTTGACAACAAAGCGCATGCCTTCAAAAATATTGATGGTGATGGTGATGTCTTGTTTGTTCGGTGAAATAGCGACCTGGGTGGATTCAATCCTGAACTCAAGATAGCCGCGGGACAAATAAAAGGATTTCAAATTCTCCAGATCGGCATTCAACTTGGCTTGTGAGTACCGGTCCGATTTGGTGTACCAGGACATGTAATTGGGTTCAGACAAATCAAGCTGATCCTTGATCGCAGACAGATCAAAGGCTTTGTTTCCGATGATTTTGTATTCCTTGATTTTCGAGACTTCACCTTCAATGACAGTGAAATTCAAATTGACCTTGTTGCGCTCAGCCGGGGAAACAGTGGTGACCACTTCGGCGCCGTACAAACTGCGATTGATGTATTGACGCTTTAATTCCTGTTCGGCGCGATCGGACAAGGCCTTGTCAAACGGACGGCCCTCAGACAAACCGGTGTCTCTCAAGGCTTTTTTCAAGGTATCTTGATCAAACTCTTTGATACCGACGAAGTTGATGGTGGAAATAAGCGGCCGCTCTTCAAGCACCACTGTCACGACATTGCCTTTGACTTCAATCCGGACGTCCTTGAACAAACCCAGAGCAAATAAATTACGGATCGCGAGCGTTCCCTTGTCATCAGAATAATTGTCGCCGACTTTGAATGGCAGGGTCGCCAGCACATTTCCGGGTTCCACCCTTTGCAATCCTTCCATGCGGATGTCTTTCACCTGAAAGGGTTCAACCGCTGAGGCTGGCTGAGATAAAAACACAGCAATCATCAGGATTTGACAACATGAGAAAAGCTTAAGAATAAATGAGGATTTCATGAAGTGGTTGCAATTAATCAATAAGTGGAATTTCAAATGAATCAGATATCAAACTAAACGCTGAGGCCATGCGCAAAGCCTATTCTCAATGCACGCCGCCATTCACTGTGTTGTGCAACAAGCGTCTGAAGGAACGATTAACTTGATAATACATCAGCACAGACTTCACGCTGGCAGAAAAAAACAGCAATAAAACGCAATAGCTCCCCCTTTTTTCAGTGCTTTTTATGAATTTTGACCGCCGCCTGGTGTGCTTTTATTCGCGCTTTTGCATCAATTTCCAGTAAATCCTCCAGCGAACCGGGTTTCTCCGGCAGGCAGGCTGACATAGTCTCAAGGTTCACCGCGTGAATCTGGTCAAACTGGATTTGGCGTATCAGAAACAACTCGACGGCAACTTCATTGGCGGCATTCAACACTGCTGTTGTACCGCTCGGGGCCTTCAGCGATTCCCAGGCCAGGGCCAGTCCAGGAAATCTTTTCTGGTGATCCAGGTCTTGCATCGATTCGAAGCTCATCTGCGTACTCTTACGGAAATCGATATTGCCCGCGCCTGAAGCAATCCGGTCCGGCCACGCCAGGCCATATGAAATCGGCATGCGCATGTCCGGCGTGCCCAATTGGGCCACGATGGAGCCGTCCACGAATTCCACCATGGAGTGAATGATGCTCTGAGGGTGGATAACCACCTCAATCTGCTCAGGTGTCATGCCGAACAAATAACGGGCTTCAATGACTTCCAACGCCTTGTTCATCATGGTGGCTGAATCCACGGATATTTTTCTTCCCATTACCCAGTTGGGATGGGCGCAGGCTTCTTCAGGTGTCACCGCATGCAACGTATCAGGTGCCCGGGTTCTGAACGGTCCGCCGGAAGCCGTCAAAATGATTTTGCTCACCACCTGCGGCCAGGTATGTGAAGCCTCAGGCAGGGCTTGAAAAACCGCAGAGTGCTCGCTGTCAATGGGTAACAGCTTGGCGCCGCCCTGCCTGACCGCGTCCAGAAACAATTCCCCGCCAACCACCAGCGCCTCCTTGTTGGCAAGCAGCAGGCGTTTGCCCGCGCGTGCAGCGCTTAGACATGAAGCGAGTCCGGCCGCCCCGACTATGGCCGCCATCACTAGGTCGACTTCGGGCGCGCTTGCCACCTGATTAAGCGCTTGTGATCCGGATAAAACCTGAGTGCCGATTCCCTCGGCTTTGAGGCCTTGCTGCAACTGCTTTGCAGCTGCTTCGCCCGCCATGACCGCAAATTCCGGTTTGAACGAGGCGCACTGAGCCAGCATCCGTTCAACCTGCGTGGCGCCGGTCAGTGCGAAAACATTGTAGCGGTCAGGGTGTCTGGCCACAATGTCTAGGGTATTGACACCGATGGAACCGGTAGATCCGAGCACGGTGAGATTTTTTTTCATAGTCGATGGATCATCAGATCAGGTGAAGCAGCATGGCCAGAGGCAAACTCGGCAGCAAGGCGTCCAGACGGTCAAGCACACCGCCGTGCCCCGGCAATAAACGGCTGCTGTCCTTTACACCGGCGCTGCGTTTGAGAAGGGATTCAAACAAATCACCGGCGGCACTGATCAGAGCAAGAAAAAGAATACCTGCAAGCATGAACCAGGTGCCGTGAGCATTAAGTCTGGCAAACAAACTGTCGTTCAGGGCAGGGAACGGTGTTTGCAAAGCCAGCCAGGCAAACGACAAAACAAGCACGCCCAACACGCCGCCGGCCAATCCTTCGCGGCTCTTGCCCGGGCTGATTGAAGGCGCGAGTTTGTGCCGCCCCCATTGCTTGCCAACAAAATAAGCAGAAATATCAGCCACCCATACAAGCAACAACACCGATGTCAAAAAAGCTGTGCCTTCGCTTTTGGCCTTGTACAAGGCGAGCCACGTCATGGTCAACACGATTGTTCCGATCAGGTTTCTGAAGAGAGCAGGCAGTATTCGCCAACTCTCAATACCGTTTTTTAAAAAATAAGCCAGCAGACTGACCCAGAAAACAGCTGTCAATAACCAAACAGAATGCGGCATCAAGGCGGCAGCGCCGCTGAACCATAAAACAATACACAAAATCAGAGAAAACACCGGCATCAGCAAGGCGGAAAACGGTGTCATGCCATTCAATCGTCCCCACTCCCAGGCACCTGCTGCAACAAGCACCAGCCCGGCTAAGCCAAGCCAGCGGGCATCCGGGTGAAACAACGCCGGTAGAAAGACTGCCAGTAAAAGCAAGGCGGTGATGATGCGTTGTTTAAGCATATGTAACAGTCGGTCAGACAGCCACGATTTCCTGCTCTTTAGAGGCAATCAATTTATCGATGTCTGCAATGTGCCTGTCGGTCACTTTTTGTATATCAGCCTCCGCCCGTTTTTGTTCGTCTTCAAAGGCCAGTTTGTCCTTGACCAGTTTTTTAACCGCCTCATTGGCGTCGCGCCGTAAATTGCGCACAGCCACCTTGGCGTTCTCGCCCTCGTTGCGAACAATCTTTGTCATTTCTTTTCTGCGCTCTTCGGTCATGGGCGGCATTGGCACGCGGATCACATCGCCCATGGAAGAAGGGTTCAAACCGAGATCGCTTTCGCGGATGGCTTTTTCTATCTTGGGACCCAGGCCCTTCTCCCAGGGTTGAACACTGATGGTGCGTGCATCCAGCAGCGACACATTGGCGACCTGCGACAACGGGGTAGGGTTGCCGTAATACTCGACCATGATGTGGTCAAGCAAACCGGGGTTGGCCCGGCCAGTACGGATTTTGCTCAGGCTGTTGCTGAAAGCAGCAATTGACTGGTCCATTTTGGTTTCACTGTTTTTCTTGATTTCGCTGATATCCATGGTTCAAATTCCTCCTGCCGAAAACGTCACACTCTCATGAAGCGAAAACCAGTGTTCCTTCATCCTCACCCATCACCACCCGCTTGAGCGCACCGTGCTTGAAAATTGAAAACACGGTGATGGGCAACTTCTGGTCACGGCACAAGGCAAACGCTGTTGCATCCATGATGCCCAGATTCCCGTTGATGGCATCGTCAAAACTGATTTGACTATAGCGTGATGCCTTGGGGTCTAACTTGGGATCGGCGGTATACACACCATCCACCTTAGTGGCTTTGAGCACCATAGCAGCACCGATTTCTGCGCCCCGCAAAGCCGCGGCGGTGTCAGTGGTGAAGAACGGGTTTCCGGTGCCCGCCGCAAACACCACGACCTTGCCCTCCTCCAGGTATTGCAAGGCTTTGGGCCGCACATAAGGCTCGACCACCTGCTCGATGCCGATGGCCGACATGACGCGCGCGACCAGGCCGGCCTTGTTCATGGTGTCTGCCAGGGCCAGTGCATTCATGACCGTGGCCAGCATACCCATGTAGTCGGCTGTCGCCCTGTCCATGCCGACAGATCCGCCGGCGACGCCGCGAAAAATATTGCCCCCGCCAATGACCACAGCGACTTCAACACCTAAGCGGGTAATTTCTGCGATTTCTTCCACCACGCGGACAATGGTGTCGCGGTTGATACCGAATGCATCGTCGCCCATCAAAGCCTCACCGGAGAGCTTGAGCAAAATCCTTTTATAGGCGGGTTGTTTAGATGTCATTACGTTCTTCTCCGGATACATCTTTAAGAGCTGGGTTCAAAAAAAAGGGGACTAACTTGTGTCCCCTTTTCTTTCAAGCTGACTGCTTGGCGGCGGCCACCTGAGCAGCCACCTCCGCGGCAAAATCATCAACCTTGCGTTCAAT
This sequence comes from Limnohabitans sp., assembly GCA_009693225.1. GTDB lineage: Bacteria > Pseudomonadota > Gammaproteobacteria > Burkholderiales > Burkholderiaceae_C > Limnohabitans. The sequence continues at coordinate 5,269 of SHXP01000052.1, forward strand.
GCCTTCCCCGACGATGAACATGGTGAAAGCCTTGACCGTGGTTTTGGCGGATTGAAGCATTTGCTCAACCGTCTGCTTGTCGTTTTTCACGAAGGGTTGATTGAACAAAGACACTTCTTTCAGGTATTTTTGCACCGAGCCTTCGATCATTTTGGCAGCGATATCGGCCGGCTTGCCGGATTCTGCGGCCTTGGCGGTGGCCACCGAACGCTCGCGTTCGATCAATTCCACAGGCACATCTGCGCTTGTCAAAGACACTGGTTTCATGGCGGCGACATGCATGGCCACATCACGGGCGGCAGTCTCGTCGCCGCTGAATTCCACAACCACACCGATGCGGGTACCGTGCAGATAGGACGTCAGCAGGCTGCCCTGACCGAAATATTTGAAACGGCGGAAACTCATGTTCTCGCCGATTTTGCCGACCAAGCCCTTGCGCACATCTTCAACTGTCGATCCGAATCCATCCTGCTGGTAAGGCAAGGCGGACAAGGCGGCGACATCGGCCGGGTGGTGTGCCGCGATCAAGCCGGCAGCTGCATTGGCAAGCGCCAGAAAGCTGTCGTTCTTGGTCACGAAATCGGTTTCGCAATTGACTTCAAGCATTGCACCAACCCCGCCATGAATGGCAATGCTGACCACGCCTTCGGCTGTGATGCGCGCGGCGGCTTTGCTGGCTTTGCTGCCGAGCTTGACTCGCAGCAGTTCCTCAGCCTTGACCATATCGCCTTCGGCTTCCGTCAAAGCCTTTTTGCACTCCATCATGGGTGCGTCGGTTTTAGCACGCAGTTCAGCGACCATGCCTGCGGTAATTGTTGCCATATCAAACTCCTCTATCTCGTTGCGTTTATTTAATCAGGTGCAAAAAAGGGGCCAATCAAGCCCCTTGATCTCAAAAACCGGGCAGATCAAGCCTGGCTGCTACTTTCAACTTCGACAAACTCGTCGTCACCGTCAGAAACCGCTTTGACGACATCATTGACCGCATTGGCGCGACCTTCAAGAATGGCGTCGGCAATACCGCGCGCATACAGGGTCACGGCCTTAGAAGAGTCATCATTCCCCGGGATGACATAGTCGATGCCCTCAGGTGAGTGGTTGGAATCAACCACGCCGATGAGAGGAATACCGAGTTTTTTAGCCTCTGCGATGGCGATCTTGTGGAAGCCCACATCAATCACAAATATGGCGTCAGGCAAAGTCACCATGTCTTGGATGCCGCCGATGTCTTTTTCCAGCTTTTGAAGTTCGCGCATGAACATCAGCTGTTCTTTTTTGGACATGGCATCAAGACCGATTTCCTGCTGAGCCTTCATGTCTTTGAGGCGCTTGATGGAAGTCTTGACAGTTTTGAAATTGGTCAGCATGCCGCCGAGCCAGCGTTGATCGACAAAAGGCACACCGGCTCTTTTGGCTTCGCTGGCGATGATTTCTTTGGCCTGACGCTTGGTGCCGACCATCAGAATATTGCCGCGGTTGGCTGACAACTGCTTGGCGAATTTCATGGCATCCTGGAACAGAGGCAGCGTCTTTTCCAGGTTGATAATGTGAATTTTGTTGCGGTGTCCGAAAATGTACGGTGCCATTTTCGGGTTCCAGAAACGTGTTTGGTGTCCGAAGTGGACACCGGCTTCCAACATTTCGCGCATACTTGTAGACATTGATTGCTCCAAAGGTTGAGTCTAAAAGCCAGTTCGCCATCGCTAGAATGACAGTATGAACTATCAGCTGGCAACACCTTTATTGAACCGGTTTGGGATTTGTTTGAGAAGATCAAACTGTTTGATCTACGCAAAGCCAAATTATTTTAACATATCTTCACTTCCTCCCACGCACTGAATTGATAACTTTGGTTTAAATTTATGAAAATTTCTGTCATCGGTGCAGGCGTCATCGGCGTCACAACCGCACTTGAACTGGTCTCCCACGGCCACGAGGTGGTGGTTTACGAAAAGGGTTCAGGCATTGCACAGCAGGCCAGCTTTGCTGCCTCAGGTTTCATGGGCCCGGGTTTGGTGAACGCCTGGACGGCTCCGGGCATGTTTTCACACCAATTCAAAAAATGGTTTCTGGGCGAAAGCGGTATCCGCGTCAATTCTTTCCTCGATATCCCCGTTGCCTGGATCTGGCAATGGCTGCGTGCCTGCCGGCATCCTGAATTCAATTTGAAACTCGCCTCATTGCAAAGACTCGCTTTCTACAGCCAGGAGGTGTTCAAAGGCGTCACCGAGCAATACGGTTTGAGTTATGAAAACAGCCAGGGTACTTTGCTGCTGTGCCGCAGTGAGACGGATCTTCAAGATGTCGAATTACAACTCTCGCTGCTCAAAGAAGCGGGCATTCATTACAAAGCCTTGAGCGCCACGCAAACCAGGGCCCTGGAACCGGCCTTGTCCACAGAGACTGAGCTTTGGGGATCGGTGTGTTTTCCGCACGATGCCGTGGCCAATTGCCGCCAGTTCACTATTCTTGCCAAGCAGGAGGCAGAGCAGTTAGGCGTTGTGTTCAAAACCGGCCATGAAGTGCTGCCTCTGTCTGCCTCTAGGCCGCTACACATTCAGATTGCTGACCAAGAACCGGCCTTGTTTGACCACGTCATAGTCTGCGCAGGCGTTCACAGCCGTGATCTTGTTCACAAACTCGGCATACACCTGCCTGTTCAGGAGGTGCACGGCTACTCTTTGAGTGCCGCCTTGCGCGAGGAGCTGGACGCACCGGCCTGCGGCGTGCTGGATGCCAGACATCAGGTGGCGATTGCACGCTCAGGGCAGCGTATCCGGGTCAGCGGTATGTGTGAAATCGGTCAGGCGCGTAAACCCTCGGAAGAAAACACCAGCTTGCTGTACAAGGTCTTGAACGACTGGTTCGCGGGTGCTGCCAGAACCCAGGAAAACGTGCAGGTCTGGCGGGGAACCAGAGATGTGATGTGCGACGGCGTGCCCGTGCTGGGACTGAGCGGCGTGCCCGGTGTATGGCTCAACACCGGACACGGTAACCACGGCTGGGCGTGCAGCAGCGGCAGCGCCCGCGCCATTGCCGACATGGTGTCGGGCAGAGACTGCGAAATCGACCTCAAGGGTCTGGGTATCGAACGCTTTTAACCCCTGCCGACGAAAGGCATATTGGTGGCCATCACGGTGTGGAACAAGACATTGGCGCTCGCGGGAAGACTGGCCATGTACAACACGGATTGGCCGACATGCGAAACATCCATCAAAGGTTCAGCCTTGATTTCGCCGTTGGCCTGAGGCACGCCGAGCGCCATCTTGGCCGCCATCTCGGTGCCGGCATTGCCGATATCAATCTGGCCGACAGCAATATTGAATTTACGCCCGTCAAGAGCTGCCGTTTTTGTCAGGCCGGTCACAGCATGCTTGGTCGCCGTGTAGGCAATCGAATTAGGACGCGGGGCATAAGCTGAAATTGAACCGTTGTTGATGATGCGACCGCCCACGGGGTCCTGGGTTTTCATGGCTTTGAAAGCCTGTTGCAGGCAATAGAACATGCCGTTGAGGTTGATATCAACGACATTGCGCCATTGTTCGATGCTGAGTTCGTCCAAAGGCACGCCTGGTGCGCTCACGCCGGCGTTGTTGAACAACAAATCCACCCGGCCGCAGGTTTTCACCGTGGCGGCAAACAAAGCGGCCACAGACTCCGGGTTGGCGACATCGGTGGGTACGACCAGGCTGCTGTTTGACTGACCGAGGCTGTGCGCAAGTTCATCCAGCGGTTGCTGTCTGCGACCGGCCAGCACGACCCGCCAGCCCGCGCCTGCCAGCGCGATGGCCGCCGCTTTGCCTACGCCGGTACCGGCACCCGTGACGATGGCAATTTTTTGTTGACTCATGTGTTTCTCCTGAAAATTCAAGCGCGTTTTTTAGCGCTTTTTTTGGTTGTTGGTAAAGACGAAGCCGTTTTTTTCACCGGCTTGCCAGTGGTTTTTTTCGCACTGCGTCTGGTATCTGTAATTTTCTTGGCGCCGCTTGGCCCGGTTTTACCTGATATTTTCCCGTGGTCGATAAGCGGCAGGGCTTTGGATTTTCGGGCAGCCCCGGCGTTGCTGTCAGACAGATCATCCTGAACCCAGCGGAAATCAATTTTGCGGCCATCCAGATCAACACGGCTGACCTGTACGCGTACGCGCGCACCGATGGCATAGCGGATACCGGTGCGCTCGCCGCGCAATTCCTGTCTTGCTTCATCGAATCGGAAATAGTCACCGCCCAATTCAGTGATGTGTACCAGCCCCTCCACGTACATGGCGTCGAGCGTGACAAACACTCCGAAGCTTGTGACCGCAGACACGGTGCCGCTGAAATCTTCGCCGAGGTGTTCACGCATGTACTGGCATTTCAACCAGGCCTCGACATCCCTGCTCGCTTCATCTGCGCGGCGCTCGTTGGCGCTGCAATGCAAGCCGGCCGCCTGCCAGGACTGCAACTCGGGCGAATGCTTCACATTGGCATGGGCTGAGGGTTTGGACGATTTCGCGGCCTGGGTTGCCAGTCTTCTGGCGAGTTTGGCGTGCGCCTCACCGGGCGTAGGCAAAGCCGGCAGTTGATAGCGTCTTGCATGCAATATGGACTTGATGACACGATGCACCAGCAAATCAGGGTAGCGGCGGATAGGACTGGTGAAATGGGTATATGCCTCATAGGCCAGACCGAAATGCCCGCTGTTGACAGGCGTGTAAATCGCCTGCTGCATGGAGCGCAGCAACATGCTGTGAATTTGTTTAGCGTCCACCCTGTCCTTGGTGGCGTTGGCAATCGTCTGAAAGTGCTCAGGTTTGGGCGATTCGCCGATATGCATGTCAACGCCTAAGGCCTTGAGGTAATTACGCAGTATTTCTATTTTCTCGGGAGTCGGCCCTTCGTGCACCCGGAACAGCGAGGCGTGCTTGCTTTGCATGATGTAGTCGGCGCTGCATACATTGGCAGCCAGCATGGCCTCTTCAATCAAACGGTGAGCTTCGTTACGGATACGGGGCACAATTTTTTCTATTCTTCCGCTTTCATCGCAAACGATCTGGGTTTCGGTGGTTTCAAAATCCACGGCGCCGCGTTTTAAACGGAACTTGAGCAAGGCCCGGTAAACATCGTGCAAATTGATCAAATCATTCACACGCGCCTTGTGCTGGACCGCTTGCGGACCGCGTGTGTTTGACAGGATGGCAGCCACGTCGGTGTAAGTGAAACGTGCATGGCTATGCATGACAGCCTCATAAAACTGGTAGGCAAATACTTCGCCATCCAAACCTATCATCATGTCGCAGACCATGCACAAACGGTCGACATGGGGATTGAGCGAACACAAACCGTTGGACAATTTCTCAGGCAGCATGGGTATCACGCGGCGCGGAAAATACACACTAGTGGCACGGTCATAGGCATCAATGTCAATGGCACTGCCGGTGTCCACGTAATGACCGACATCGGCAATGGCCACCAGCAAACGCCAACCCGGCTGCGCCTTGTCAGTCAAAGGCTCACAATACACTGCATCGTCAAAATCACGGGCGTCTTCGCTGTCGATGGTAACAAAGGCCACATCGGTCAAATCCACCCGGTGCTGCGTATCTTTGGCAGTGACCTTGTCCGGCAAGCCTTCAGCCTGCTTCAGACACGATTCAGAGAAACGGTGAGGCACGCCGTATTTGCGCACAGCAATTTCTATCTCCATGCCGGGGTCGTCCATCTCGCCCAGCACTTCCTGCACACGCCCTACGGGTTGACCGAACAAACTCGGCGGCTCGGTCAGTTCAACCACCACCACCTGTCCGGCCAGCGCTTTACCGGTGGCGGTTTTAGGAATCAGAATGTCCTGACCGTAACGGCGGTCTTCGGGTGCGACCAGCCAGACACCGCTTTCCTGCAACAGCCGCCCGATGATGGGATGGGCCGATCTTTCAGTGATTTCAAGTATGCGGCCTTCCGGCCTGCCCTTCTTGTCGGTGCGGGTCACACGTGCGATCACGCAGTCGCGGTGCAGTACCGCACGCATTTCATTGGGGGGCAAATAAACGTTGTATTGACCGTCGTCGCGTATGACAAATCCATGGCCGTCGCGATGACCTTCAACGAATCCTTTGAATTCTTCCAGGAGTCCGACGGTATTTGTGGTGTTTTTTTTGATATGATCCTCTGCTTTCCTGAAGGCCCAGGTGGCGGAATTGGTAGACGCACTAGTTTCAGGTACTAGCGAGTAACATCGTGGGGGTTCGAGTCCCTTCCTGGGCACCA
>SHXP01000053.1 GCA_009693225.1 Limnohabitans sp.
TTGCAGAGAATCCCTAGTTACATGTATGCCGCCGGCAGCAAAATGTCGGCAAGCCATGGAGTAACTGATTGAATCAACCAAATTTGTCAAATATCGCTGTTGATTTCTCTGAAAAACCGCTGCCCGTCCTGTTTCTGGGCCACGGCAGCCCGATGAACGCCATCTAAGACAACGGTTTTCGCCGCAGTTGGGCGCAAACCGGCTCACAGTTCGGCCCGGGTCAGCGCTGGCCCTTGCCCCGGCTGATTTTGTGTGTGTCGGCACATTGGCTCACGCAGGGCTGACAGAGCACGGCGGATGCACAGCCGCGCACCATCCACGATTTTGGCGGTTTCCCGCAGGCCTTGTTCGATCAGCAATACCCTGCACCGGGCGACCCCGCTGCCGCACAAGCCATTGCGCAACTGTTGAGCCCGGCCCCCGATGGCGCAAGCCTGACTTTGAGCCACGATTGGGGGCTGGACCACGGCAGCTGGTCGGTGCTCAAACCCATGTTCCCGTCGGCGCAGATACAGGTGCTGCAACTGAGGATAGATCATGCGAGACCTGTGGCTGAACACTTCGCCATCGGCAGGCAATTGCAGAGCCTACGCCACCGTGGTGTGTTGATCGTGGCCAGCGGCAACACGGTGCCACAACCTGCGCGCGCTGCAAATGCAGATGGGCAGTCAGGACGCACTGGCGTGGGCGCGCAGTTTTAACGACTGGGTCGCAGCGCGTATTTCTGCGGGTGAGCGCGAAGCACTGATAGCTTTTCAGCAGCGCGGTCAGGAAGCCGCGCTGGGGCACCCGAGCTACGAGCATTTCCTGCCTCTGCTGTACGCCGCCTGTGCCGCCACGGATGTGGACACGGTGAGTTATTTCAACACCGGCTTTCAGCTGGGGTCGATTGCCATGCGATTGGTGGTCTGGGACAGTGTGTGAACGGTTCAACTGTCTTTATAAAGCAGTTGAACAGCCAAGCTGAAACAGCGGCTTAAGCGCAACCGAGTTGCGTCGCCAGATCCATCAAGTCAGCAGCCGAATAATCGACCGGCGTTTTCGCCACCGATTCACCCAGACTAGGTCCGTGTTCATCGGGTCTGGCGATGAAAGCGGTCTTCAGACCGGCGCGCGCAGCGGCCAGCAAATCGTCTGAATGCGCCGCCACCATCATGGTTTCTTCCGGCAAAAAGCCGAGTGCCGCCGCCGAGGCCTGGTAGACGATCGCTTGCGGTTTGTAGTCGCGCGCGATCTCGGCGCCGGTGATCGCGTCCCAGTGCCAGTGGTTGTGACGCGCCAGGTTGACCATCAAACCGATGTGGCCGTTGGAGCAGGGTGCGAGCACAAATTCCTGCCGCAGGCGCGCCAGTCCCCGCTCGACTTCCGTCCATTGGTCCAGGTGGTGCCAGCCCAGGTTCAGCTGTTGACGGGTGGCTTCGTCCACCTGCTGCCAGCTCAGCCGCTCGAGCACGATGTCCAGGTTGCTCCGGTGTAATTCGTCCAGCTTGCAAAAGCCGCGTTGACCGCTGCGCACTTTTTCCATGGCCGGTTGGTACTCGTTGCGCCAGGCGTCAGCGAAGGCATGCCAGTCGGTGGTCAGGCCCAGCGGCGACAACAGGGTTTTAGCGTCGTGCGCGATGCTGCTGCGCCAGTCAACCAGGGTACCGAAAACGTCAAATATGAGCGCGCGTATGGTCATGATGGATCATTTCAGAACGGAGGCGATGGCCTGGCACACATGGCCGATGTTCTGGCTGTTCAAGGCGGCGACGCACATGCGGCCGGTGTCGGTGCCGTAGACGCCGAACTCCGAGCGCAGACGCAGCATTTGATCCTTGCTCAAGCCTGAGTAGCTGAACATACCGATCTGGCGGGTGATAAAGCTCATGTCTTCCTTGATGCCGGCGGCTTTCAAGCCGTCGGCCATGCTCTGGCGCATGGTCTTGATGCGCACCCGCATCTCGCCGAGTTCTTTCTCCCACAGCTGGCGCAATTCTGGGCTTTGCAACACAGCAGCGACCACCGCGCCGCCGTGTGTCGGCGGGTTGGAGTAGTTGGTGCGGATGACGATTTTGAGCTGCGACAACACGCGTGCGGCTTCGTCGGCGGACTGGCACAGCACCGATAGCGCGCCGACACGTTCGCCGTACAGGCTGAAGCTTTTGGAGAATGAAGTGGCGACCAGAAAATGCATCCCCGCTTTGACAAACTTGTCGATGACCGCGCCGTCTTCGGCGATGCCGTGGCCGAAGCCCTGGTAGGCCATGTCCAGAAACGCGGTCAGCTGACGCGCTTTGACCGCCTCGACCACCTTGTCCCATTGCTCAGCGGTGACGTCATAACCGGTGGGGTTGTGGCAGCAGGCGTGCAGCACGATGATGGTGCCGGGGGCGGCGGCGTTCAGGCTGTCGAGCATGCCCTGGAAATTCACGCCGCGCGCGGCAGCGTCGTAGTACGCATAAGTCTCGACGGTGAAACCGGTCGATGAGAACAGGGCGCGGTGGTTTTCCCAGCTTGGGTCGCTGATCAGCACCTTGGCCCCCGGGTTGAGTTTCTTTAAAAAATCGGCGCCGATTTTCAGGCCGCCGGTGCCGCCCAGGGCTTGCACCGTGGCCACGCGGTTGGACGTGACGGCTTCGGACTCAGCGCCGAACACCAGGCCTTTGACAGCGGTGTCGTAGGCGGCGATGCCGTCGATAGGCAGATAGCCGCGCGCAGCCGGTTTGGCCATAATGGTCTGCTCGGCTTTTTGCACGCAATCCAGCAGCGGCAATTTGCCCTGGTCATTGAGATATACACCCACGCCCAAGTTAACTTTGATGGGGGATACATCGGCTGCAAATTGTTCGTTCAAACCCAGAATCGGGTCACGGGGTGCCATTTCTACGGCAGAAAAAAGAGACATCATCAGTCCTTGAGGGGAGGGGAAAATCGGGTGAGCGGGGAAAACAGCGCAGACTGAGTTAGGCTTAGCGGTTTGGCAACGATTTTAACGGTTCGCATGTGTGTGCCGGATCGACCTTTCAAAGCAGTTACATGAGCAGTCCCCTGTTAAGCATTGTTGACACCGCTGAAGCCGCAGTCGCGCCTGCAGGCGAATGGAAAGCCTACCCCGGTTCACCGTTTGAATTGTTTCAGCCTTACCCGCCGGCCGGCGATCAGCCGGCGGCCATCGCCAAGCTGGTCGAGGGCATGCACGACGGCGAAATTTTCCAGACACTGCTGGGCGTGACCGGTTCGGGCAAAACCTTCACCATGGCCAATGTGATTGCGCAAATGGGCCGGCCCGCCATCATTTACGCGCCGAATAAAACGCTGGCGGCGCAACTCTACAGTGAGTTCCGCGAGTTCTTCCCGAAAAACGCGGTCGAGTATTTCGTCAGCTACTACGACTATTACCAGCCCGAGGCCTATGTGCCGCAGCGCGATCTGTTCATTGAAAAAGACAGCGCTATCAACGAACACATCGAGCAGATGCGTTTGTCGTGCACCAAAAGCTTACTCGAGCGGCGCGATGTCATCATCGTGGCCACGGTGTCGGCGATTTACGGTATCGGCGAGCCCGAGAGCTACCACCGCATGGTGATGACTTTGCGCACCGGTGACAAACCGGGTCAGCGCGACATCATTGCCCAACTGGTGCGCATGCAGTACGATCGCAACGACATGGATTTCTCGCGCGGGCGGTTCCGTGTGCGCGGCGACACCATCGACGTGTTTCCCGCCGAACACAGTGAGCTGGCCATACGCATCGAATTGTTCGACGATGAAATTGAAAGCCTGCAATTGCTCGACCCGCTGACCGGGCGCGTGATCCAGAAAATCCCGCGCTTCACCGTCTACCCGTCAAGCCACTATGTGACGCCGCGCGACAAGGTGCTGGCCGCCGTGGAGACCATCAAGCTCGAGCTGGGCGAGCGGCTCAAGGAGCTGGTCGGCATGGGCAAACTGGTGGAAGCGCAGCGCCTGGAGCAACGCACACGTTTTGATCTGGAAATGCTCAGCGAAATCGGCCACTGCAAGGGCATCGAAAACTACACCCAGCATTTGTCCGGGGCGGCGCCGGGGGAGCCGCCGAGCACGCTGACCGACTACCTGCCCAAAGACGCCATCATGTTTTTTGACGAAAGCCATGTGCTGATGGGCCAGTTCTCGGGCATGTACAACGGCGACCGGGCGCGTAAACTCACGCTGGTCGAGTACGGCTTTCGCTTGCCGAGCGCGCTGGACAACCGGCCTTTGAAACTGGAAGAGTTCGAGCGGCGCATGCGCCAGCTGGTGTTTGTGTCGGCAACGCCGTCTGACTATGAAAAAACGCATTCGGGTCAGGTTGTCGAGCAGGTGGTGCGGCCCACCGGGCTGGTGGATCCGCAGGTGGAGGTGCGACCGGCCATCCATCAGGTCGACGACGTGTTGCAGGAAATACGCATCCGCTCCGATAAAAGCGAGCGCGTGCTCATCACCACTCTGACCAAGCGCATGGCCGAGCAACTGACCGATTACCTGGGGGACAACGGCGTCAAGGTGCGTTATTTGCACAGCGACATTGACACGGTAGAGCGCGTGGAAATCCTGCGCGACTTGCGTCTGGGCGTGTTCGACGTGCTGGTCGGCATCAATTTGCTGCGCGAAGGCCTGGACTTGCCCGAGGTATCGCTGGTGGCGATTCTGGACGCCGACAAGGAAGGCTTTTTGCGCTCCGAGCGCAGCCTGATACAGACCATAGGGCGTGCAGCGCGAAACCTGGAAGGGCGGGCGATTCTGTACGCCGACCGCATCACCGATTCCATGGCGCGCGCTATCGGCGAGACCGAACGCCGGCGCAACAAACAGATAGCCTTTAACCTGGAAAACGGCATCACGCCGCGCGGCGTGGTCAAGGGCATACGCGATCTGATCGACGGGGTGTACAGCGAGAAGTCGGACAAGGAATCCATGCGCATGGAGCTTGAGCAGGCGCGTTTGCAGGACATGAGCGAAAAAGACGTCGCCAGGGAAATCAAACGGCTGGAAAAGCAGATGATGGAGCACGCCCGCAACTTGGAATTCGAGCAGGCGGCGGCCACCCGTGACCAATTGGGCATATTGCGAGCCTTGACCTTCGGCGCAACACCCCAAGATAGGCTGTGATACAGGATGATTTAGGGCTATTACCTGACTAAATCGTTTGGTCTTGTGTTATAGTTGACTAATCCAGTCGACAAAGTAGCTTTTCACAGGAGTTTTTATGCGTCTCACCACCAAAGGCCGTTTCGCTGTCACTGCCATGATTGACTTGGCATTGCGCCAGAACAACGGGCCGGTCACCCTAGCTGCCATCAGCCAGCGCCAGCAGATTTCTTTGTCATATCTCGAGCAATTGTTCGGCAAATTGCGTCGCCACAACCTGGTCGAGTCCACCCGCGGCCCCGGCGGCGGCTACACCCTCGGTCGCAAAGCCACCGAAATTTCAGTCGCCGACATCATTCTGTCGGTGGACGAGCCCATCGATGCCACGCATTGCGCCGGCAAGGAAAACTGCCTGGGCGAGACCGGTCGATGCATGACGCACGAACTTTGGACCTCACTCAACAAGCGCATGATCGATTTTCTCAATTCGGTCAATCTGCAAAAACTGGTCGACGATCAGCTGGCCAAAGGCCTGCTGATCGAAGACAAACCCATGATGAAACGCGCCATCACGTCTGCGCCGGTGGTCAAGCCCATCCGTGTGAGCGGCCCCAATTCTGTGTTTGCCCTTGGCAATGCATTCGTCAAAGGCTGAGACAAAACATGGATATGACGCCCCATTTCCCGATTTACCTGGATTACGGTGCCACCAACCCGTGTGATGCCCGGGTGGTTGATGCCATGATTCCCTGGCTTCGTGAGCATTTCGGTAATCCGGCTTCGCGCAGCCACGCCTGGGGCTGGGAAGCAGAAGAAGCGGTTGAAAAAGCGCGCGTTCAAGTGGCTGAACTGATCGGCGCCGACCCGCGTGAAATCGTCTGGACCTCAGGTGCCACCGAGTCCAATAACCTGGCCATCAAGGGTGCGGCGCAGTTCTACAAAACCAAGGGCAAGCACTTGATCACCGTGAAAACCGAGCACAAGGCCGTGCTCGACACCATGCGTGAACTCGAGCGCCAGGGCTTTGAAGTCACTTACCTGGACGTGCAGGAAGACGGTTTGCTGGATCTCAACAAATTGAAAGACGCCATCCACCCCGACACCTCGCTGATCAGCGTCATGCATGTGAACAATGAAATCGGCGTCATCCAGGACATCGTCGCCATCGGTAATATGTGTCGTGACAAAGGCATCATCTTCCATGTGGATGCTGCACAGTCCACCGGCAAGGTCCACATCAACATGGCCGATTTGCCGGTCGATTTGATGAGCTTGGCCTCGCACAAAACCTACGGCCCCAAAGGCATCGGCGCTTTGTACGTGCGCCGCAAACCGCGTGTGCGTCTGGAAGCGCAAATGCACGGCGGCGGCCACGAGCGCGGCATGCGCAGCGGCACCTTGCCCACGCACCAGTGCGTCGGCATGGGCGAGGCCTTCCGTCTGGCCAAGCTGGAAATGGCGCAAGACATTGCCAAAGCAAAGCATTTGTCGCAGCGTTTGCTCAGCGGTTTGAAAGACATCGAACAGGTGTTCATCAACGGCCACCTCACCCAACGTGTGCCGCACAACCTGAACATCAGCTTCAACTATGTCGAAGGCGAATCACTGATCATGGGCATCAAAGGCTTGGCAGTGTCGTCCGGTTCTGCGTGTACATCGGCCAGCCTGGAGCCCAGCTATGTGCTGCGCGCCTTGGGCCGCAGCGACGAACTCGCGCACAGCAGCTTGCGCATGACCGTGGGACGTTTTTCCACCGAAGAAGAAATCGACTACGCCATCTCGACCATACGCCTGAACGTCAGCAAGTTGCGCGACCTCAGCCCCCTGTGGGATATGTACAAAGAAGGCATAGACATCAGCACCATCCAATGGGCAGCTCACTGAGCTGCGCCCCCACAATGAACCACTGCTTTGTCGCCACCGCTTGCCGTGCTGATTGCACTGTCTGCGCAATGGCTCAGCGCATTGGCCCATTGGTGGCTTAGCAGCATTCACTTAAGGAAAAATATGGCTTACTCGGAAAAAGTGATCGACCATTACGAAAACCCGCGCAACGTGGGCTCGTTTGAAAAGGGCGACGACTCGGTCGGCACCGGCATGGTCGGCGCACCTGCCTGCGGCGACGTGATGAAACTGCAAATCAAGGTGAACCCGGTCACCGGCATCATCGAAGACGCGCGTTTCAAAACCTATGGTTGCGGTTCGGCCATTGCCTCATCCTCACTGGTGACCGAATGGGTCAAAGGCAAAACCCTGTACGAGGCTGCCGCACTGAAAAACAGCGAAATCGCCCAGGAGCTGGCGCTGCCGCCGGTGAAAATCCATTGCTCCATCCTGGCCGAAGACGCCATCAAGGCCGCGGTCGACGATTACAAAAAGAAACACGCCCACTGATATGTCTGTCTCCATGACCGAAGCCGCCGCACGGCACGTTAACCGCTACCTCAGCAAAAGAGGCAAGGGCGTCGGTGTGCGTCTGGGCGTGAAAACCACCGGTTGCTCCGGGTTGGCCTACAAGCTTGAATACGTTGACGAACTCGCGCCCGAAGACATGGTGTTTGAAGTCCATGGCCTGAAGATCCTGATTGACCCCAAGAGCCTGCCTTATCTGGACGGCACCCAGCTCGACTTTGTGCGCGAAGGCCTGAACGAAGGCTTCAAGTTCAACAATCCCAACGAGCGTGACCGTTGCGGCTGTGGTGAATCTTTCCGGGTTTGATGGTGAGCGACGGGATAGTTTTAGCTGCGCTGACACTGGCGTGCAGCGACTTTGAACTGTTTGCCATCTCGCCCCGTTTTCAGATCGACCCGGCTGCACTGGATCAACTGTGGAAACAACTGCAACGCCAGGTGCATCCCGACCATTTCTCCTCGCAAGGCGCGGCCGACAAACGCCTGGCCATGCAGTGGTCGGTGCGGGTCAACGAGGCCTACCAGCGCCTGAAAAATCCGCTGCGCCGGGCCGCTTACTTATGTGAATTGAACGGCGCACCCATACGCGCTGAAGACAACACCGCCATGCCCCCCGCTTTTTTGATGCAGCAAATGCAGTGGCGCGAAGAACTTGACGAAGCCGCAGACACTGTGGCTATAGAAGCTTTGCAACAGCAGACGGCCGGGGAGAAGCAAAAGCTTTTGCAACAATGTGCTGACGCGATTGACATCCGTTCGGATTGGACGCAGGCGGCACAATCGGTGCGCGCACTGATGTTCATCGAGCGCTTCGAGCACGACCTGGACCATCGCCTAGAGCGTTTAGACAACACTTAAAAAAAATATTTCATGCCCCATGGCTTTGCTGCAAATTTCCGAACCCGGTCAGGCACCCGACCCGCACGCCAGACGTATCGCTATCGGCATAGACCTGGGCACCACGCATTCGCTGGTGGCCAGCGTGCGCAACGGTGTCGCCGAATGCCTGCCGGATGAACAGGGCCGGGTCATATTGCCATCGGCAGTGCGTTATCTGGGTAACGGTAAACGCGCCATCGGCCACGCGGCTCTGGCCGCGCAGGCTGAAGACCCGCAGAACACCGTCGTTTCTGTCAAGCGCTTCATGGGTCGCGGTGTCGCCGACATAGCAGACGCTGCCGGCCTGCCTTATCAGCTGATAGACAAGCCCGGCATGCTGAGCCTGCAAACTCGCGAAGGCGAAAAGTCTCCGGTCGAGGTGAGCGCTGAAATACTGGCCAGCCTGCGTCAACGCGCCGAAGACACGTTTGACGATGAGATTTACGGCGCGGTCATCACCGTGCCCGCCTATTTTGACGACGCGCAACGCCAGGCCACCAAGGACGCTGCGCAAATGGCAGGCTTGAACGTCTTGCGGCTGATCAATGAACCCACAGCCGCTGCGATCGCCTACGGCCTGGACAATGCCAGCGAAGGCATTTACGCGGTCTACGACCTGGGCGGCGGCACCTTTGACGCGTCTATTCTGCGTTTGAGTAAAGGCGTGTTTGAAGTCATGGCCACCGGCGGCGACTCGGCCTTGGGCGGCGACGACTACGACCGTGCCTTGGCAGGCATGGTGCTGGCTGCCACCGGTCGCTCATTGCATAACGCGGCAGACAAATCCCGCATGCTGACCGCGTCACGCGCCTGCAAACAGGCTTTGTCTGACAGCTTGGATCAGGTCTTTCAAGTCGAACTCAGCGACGGCACCATCAGCCACAGCGTGACCCGCGCCGCTTTTGAGGCGTGCACGCAGCAGCTGACCCGCAAGACCTTGCAGGCCGTGAAAAAAGCCTTGCGCGACGCCGGTCTGCAAGCTGCGGATATCCGTGGCGTGGTGATGGTCGGCGGTTCCACCCGCATGTCGCATGTGCAGACCGCAGTCGGCGAACTGCTGCAATGCCAGCCCTTGAACAATGTCAACCCGGACGAAGTGGTGGCGCTGGGCGCGGCCATACAAGCCAATCAGTTGAGCGGCAACAATCCGGACGGCGAACTGCTGTTGCTGGATGTGATTCCGCTGTCGCTGGGCATAGAAACCATGGGTGGCCTGGTCGAGCGCATCGTGCCGCGCAACCAGACCATTCCCACCACCATGGCGCAAGACTTCACCACCTACCAGGACGGGCAGACCGCCCTGGCATTGCACGTGGTGCAGGGCGAGCGCGACCTGGTGGTCGATTGCCGCAGCCTGGCGCGTTTTGAATTGCGCGGTATATCGCCGATGGCCGCAGGTGCGGCGCGCATACGCGTGACCTTCACTGTCGACGCTGACGGGCTGTTGAGCGTGAATGCCATAGAAACCAACAGCGGCGTGCAAGCGCATATCGATGTCAAGCCCAGCTACGGTTTGTCGGACGATCAGATCGCCGCCATGCTGCAAGACAGTTTCAACACCACTGAATACGACAAGAACGCGCGTGCACTGGCCGAAGCCAGGCTGGAGGCCGACCGAATGTGGTTGGCTGCGCAAAGTGCTTTGAATGCCGACGAACATTTGCTGAGCGCCGACGAGGCAGCGGTGATCCGCAGTTTGATGGACGCTGTGCTGGCCACCAAATCGCTGGACACACCTGCGCCGATTGAAGCTGCGACAGACGCTCTGGCCAAAGGCACCGAAGCTTTTGCCGCTGCACGCATGAACGACGGCATACGCAAAGCGCTGGCCGGTAAACACATCGGGACCATGTGATGACAACCATCAAAATACTTCCGCATATTGAACTCTGCCCCGAGGGGCGTGAAATCCAGACACTGCCTGGTAACAGCATTTGCGAGGCCTTGCTGGACAACGGTATCAACATCGAGCACGCCTGCGACATGAGTTGCGCCTGCACCACCTGCCACGTCATCGTGCGCCAGGGCATGGCCAGCCTGAACGAAGCGCAGGAAGAGGAAGAGGACTTGCTCGACAAGGCCTGGGGCCTGGAGCCGAATTCACGCCTGGGTTGCCAGGCGCTGGTGGCCCACCAGGACCTGGTGATCGAGATTCCGCGCTACACCATCAACCACGCCAAAGAAAACCACTGAAGACCATGCGACAAATAGTGCTGGACACCGAAACCACCGGTCTCTCGCCCGAGGCCGGCGACCGCATCATTGAAATCGGTTGTGTGGAATTGCTCAACCGCAAGCTGACCGGCAATAATTTTCACCATTACCTGAACCCGGACCGCGACATCCACGAAGACGCGATGAAGGTGCACGGCATCAGCACCGACTTTTTGAGCGACAAGCCGCGCTTTGAAAACATCGTCGAAGAATTCCTGGCCTATGTGCAGGGCGCTCAAATCATTATTCATAATGCACCGTTTGACGTCGGCTTTTTGAACGCCGAATTACAACGCACAGGCAAACCGCAGTTCAAGGATCACGTCAGCGGTGTGCTGGACACGCTGGCCATGGCCAAAGAGTTGTACCCGGGTAAACGCAATTCACTGGATGCATTGTGTGAACGACTTGGCGTCAGCAATGCGGCGCGCACGCTGCACGGCGGCCTGCTGGATGCGGAACTGCTGGCCGATGTGTACATCAACCTCACGCGCGGCCAGGACGCCTTGCTGATGGAGGGCGAAGACCCCAAGCAACCAGGTCAGGGCGTGGCCCAAGTCGATTACAGCCGCTTCAATTTGCCGGTCATTCAACCGACCGCACAGGAACTTGAAGCGCACGAGCAGGTGCTGGCGCAGATCGACAAGGCCAGCGGCGGCAAGACCTTGTGGCGTTTGCTCAAAACGGTGTGACCGGGTTTGCCTGTGCACGGGCGTGCAGCGGCCTGTTTTCTGTAGGCCTGCGTATTTGTGCCAAAATACATAGCTTTGGTAAACAGCATTGCGTGGTTAGCTCAGTGGTAGAGCATCGCCTTCACAC
>SHXP01000054.1 GCA_009693225.1 Limnohabitans sp.
GCACCGGCACCACGGTGGAAGTCAAGGAATTGTTTTTCAGCACCCCGGCGCGGCGTAAATTTTTAAAGTCCACCGCCACCGAATTGGCGCATTGCCTCGAATCGCTCAAACGCCATGCATTGGCGCGGCCCGATGTCGGTTTTGCTTTGTGGCACGACGGGAAAATCATCGCGCAATGGCGCGCCCAGCCGCATGCACAAGGCCTGAATCTGCGGCTGGCCGATGTGCTGGGTCAGGATTTTCTGGACACATCACTTTTGATAGACCACCGGCACGGCGCGGTGCGGGTGCATGGGCGCGCCGGTGTGCCGGATGCGGCGCGCGCACGCGCCGACCACCAATACGCCTATGTCAATGGCCGCTACGTGCGCGACAAGGTGCTCTCGCACGCGGCCCGCAGCGCCTACGAAGACGTGTTGCACGGCCAACGCCAGCCGGTTTATGCGCTGTACCTGGAAATCGACCCGCAGCGCGTGGACGTGAATGTGCATCCGACCAAGATAGAAGTGCGCTTCAGAGACAGCCGTGAGGTGCACCAGGCGGTGCAGCACGCGCTCTCGGGCGCGTTGTCGGTGTCGCGTGCCGGGCAGCCTGTCAGCGGCATGGCAGACAGCGACCCGTCCTCACGCACAGCGTTTGTACAAGAACGCAGTCAGGCCATCTCCAGCCTGCAAAACTTCGGTCAACCCCCGGCTCGTCCTGAACAACAAAGCAGCCTGCCCTGGCAGACACAAGCCGGTCAACCCTTGAAAGACCTGGGTCAGTTGTGGCAGCCCTCGGTGGTCAATACCTTCGAGCAGCCGCAGTCTTCGCCCTTCACCCCCGTCAGCGCAGCGCCATTACCCGAAGGCGAATGGCCGCTGGGCAAGGCGCTCGCGCAATTGCAAGGCGTTTACATACTCGCGGAAAACAAACAAGGTCTGGTGCTGGTGGATATGCACGCCGCTCATGAACGTATCGTCTACGAACGCCTCAAAACCCAGCTGGCCGAGCATTCCATGCAAAGTCAGAACCTGCTGATACCCGCCGCCTTCCCGGCCACCGCCGAAGAAATCGCCACTGCCGAAAGCCACGCTGAAGTGCTGTCAGACCTGGGCCTGGATATCTCCATTCTGTCGGCCCATTCATTGGCGGTGCGGCGTGTGCCGACCTCGCTGGCGCAAGGGGACGCGGTCACACTCGCGCGCAGCGTGCTGGGCGAGCTGGCGCAACACGAGGCCCACCAGGTGCTGCAACGCGCGCGCGACGATGTGCTGGCCGCCATGGCCTGTCATGCCGCGGTGCGCGCCAACCGTCAACTAACGATAGAAGAAATGAACGCTTTACTCAGACAAATGGAAACCACAGAACGCGCCGACCAGTGCAACCACGGCCGCCCGACCTGGCGGCAACTCAGCATGCGTGAACTCGACGCCTTGTTTTTACGGGGCCGCTGATGCACACCAACCTGGTGATTTTGCTGCTGGCCTTGTCCATCGGCTTGCAGCCGGTGTCCACCGACCTGTACCTGCCTGCCCTGCCTGGCCTAGCTGCGGATTTGAAGGCCAGTGTCGGCATGGTGCAGTACACCTTGACCGGATTGCTGCTGGCCTTCGGCACCTCGCAACTGCTGTGGGGCCCGTTTTCCGACAAGGTGGGCCGACGCCCCATCATGCTGACCGGCCTGGGCTTGTACCTGATTGCCGCCGTTGGTTGCGTGGTGAGCACCAGCATTGAAGTGCTGGTGGCCTGGCGCATTTTGCAAGGTGTGTCCATGGGCGCGATCATCACCAGCGCACGCGCCGTGGTGCGCGATCTGTATGAACCGGCCAAGGGTGCGCGCGTCATGTCCAAGTCAATGACCGGACTGGGTCTGCTGGCCTGCACCAGCCCGCCGCTGGGCGGTTTTCTCAGCCAGCACTGGGACTGGCAAGTGACTTTGATGTCGGTGGTGTTGTATGCGCTGGTGACGCTGGTACTGGTGGCCTGGCAGTTTGAAGAAACCCTGACGCAACCCAATCCGCGCGCCCTGCATTTGCCCACCATGCTGCGCATCTGGCGGGAGGTGCTGTGCCACCCGACATTCCGTGCCTTCGCGCTGTTGTCGCTGGCGGGTTACGGCGCGCTGTTCGTGTACCTGGCCACTTCATCGTTTGTGTTCATACAGGTCTTGCATTTAAGCAACCTGCAACTCGGCTGGATACTGTCGTCCATGTCCATCATGTACATCACCGGCACCTTCATTTGCCGTTACCTGTTACGCAAGATCGGCATGCGCCGTGCGATTGCGCTGGCCGGCTTATGCAGTGCCAGCAGCGGTGCCCTGCTGTGCTGGATGGTGTATGGCGGCTGGGCCAGTGCCACCAGCCTGATGCTGGGCATGTACCCCCTGATCATTGCCCACGGCGTGCATCAACCCATAGGGCAAAGCGGTGCGGTCGGCCCGTTTCCCTTGTCGGCCGGTGCAGCTTCAGCGATGAACGGTTTTTTGATGATGCTAGCCGCTTTCGCCACCGGAACATGGCTAAGCCACAGCATAGACGGCACGCTGTTTCCGCTGGCGCACGGCGTGGCTTTCTGGAGCACGCTGCTGGCGCTGACCGCCTGGACCCTGGTGCAATGGCATGGTGAACCTGTCACAGCAGACTGAGACAGCGCATGTCGCGCTGGCACTGACGGGGCCGACCGCCAGCGGCAAAACCGCGCTGGCGCTGGCGCTGGCCCGGCAGATTCCACTGGAGATCATCAGCCTGGATTCGGCACTGGTCTACCGGGGCATGGACATAGGCACGGCCAAACCCTCGCGCGAAGAATTGCAGGCCGTGCCTCACCATTTGATAGACATCAGAGACCCCTCACAAAGCTACAGCGCAGCCGAGTTCGCCCGCGATGCGACGTGCTTGATCGCAGAGATACGCGCACGCGGTAGACTGCCGCTGCTGGTCGGCGGCACCATGTTGTATTTGAAAGCGCTGGTCGAGGGTCTGGACGATTTGCCGCTAGCCTCGCCACCGGTTCGTGCAGACATAGAAGCACAGGCAGCCGCTGAGGGCTGGCCGGCCATGCACGCTGAACTCGCCAAGGTAGACCCGGTGACTGCACAGCGTTTGCCGCCCAACGACGCGCAACGCATCTCACGTGCGCTCGAGGTGTGGCGCGTCAGCGGCAAGCCTTTGTCGTCTTTTTTCGGGACCACGCGCGTCGCCGGCCCTGAGATTGCTGTGGTGTCGCTGGAACCCGTGCAACGCAGCTGGCTGCACCAGCGCATTGAACAGCGCTTTGACGATATGTTGCAACACGGTCTGGTGGATGAAGTGCGGGCATTGCGTGCACGCGGCGATCTGCGCGCCGACATGCCTTCGATGCGCTGCATCGGTTACCGCCAGTGCTGGGACATGCTCGACGCCATCCGGGATGCAGCGCCTGACGCAAGCGACTGGCGCAGGCTGCGCGAGACCGGTGTGGCCGCCAGCCGCCAACTGGCCAAGCGTCAGTTGACCTGGTTGCGCAGCATGCCGCAGCGCCATGTGCTGGCCTGCGATCAGCCTGATCTGCAACTGCAATGGCAAGCCTTGTTGCAGCGTTTGTCCGTGCTGTGAACAGCTGATGCAACTGCTTTATGAAGACACCCATTTCGTGGTGCTGAACAAGCCCACCGGTGTGCTGAGCGTGCCCGGTCGCAGCGAGGACAAACAGGATTGCGTGCTGACGCGTTTACAAACCACCCATCCTTCAGCTCTGGTGGTGCATCGCCTTGACATGGCAACCTCCGGCTTGATGGTGTTCGGCTTGCACAGCGACAGCCAACGCGCTTTGAGCATGCTGTTTGAAGCGCGTCAGGTGCACAAACGCTATCTGGCCTGGGTAGAAGGCCTGCTGCCGGTATCAGACGATTGGCAGACCATAGATTTGCCCTTGATGGCCGACTGGCCGAAGTGGCCGCTGCAAAAAGCAGATGTCAGCGGCAAACCCAGTGTCACGCAATGGCGCTGTTTGAAACACCACGACAGCCTGAGCGTTTCATTGCTGGAATTGCACCCGCTGACCGGACGCAGCCGCCAGTTGCGGGTGCACTTGCAAGCCATAGGCCACGCCATACTGGGTGACGCTTTGTACGCACCGGCACTCACGAGCGAACACGGCTTGATGCTGCACGCCGGCGAACTGGGCTTTGTCCACCCTATCACGCAACAGGACATGCACTGGCAATGCCCGCCGCCATGGGCGGTGTGATTGCCCGGTCAATCATGACCGGGTTCACAGCGGTTTCTGTCGTATCAACCGTGGTTGTTGTACGAGTCAGTCAAGGTGTTGTAGGTGTTGTTCAAATCAGCCGTTGACGGATGTGCCAGCAAGGCGTCATAGCCGCTGGCAACTGACACAAACACCGCGTCGCCGGCATTCACATGCGACTTGTTAGCCGCATTGGTCGCTTCGGCAACGTCCGTGTAACCACCGGCCCCGATGATGCGAACCAGCGCGTCGTTGAACTGCACCGCTTCCACATTGCTCAACAGTTTCAATGTTGATGCGTCGTGGTTGAAGGTGACTTCCACGTGATGGCCGTCGGCGCTGGTCTTGAAGTCGGCATTGGCCAGGTTGAAGTCCAGTTTCACCACGTCTTGGCGCGCGTTCACCAGCAAGCCGACATCGTCGAAGCCGCCAATCACCTGCTGAACACCTGCAGTGGTCAACGATGTCAGGCTGTTGTCTGCAAAGGTTGTGGGGATGCTCACCGCGTTCTCGACGCTGTACACGTCACCGGCATCGGCTGTGCCGATCATGTTCACTTTCACCGTGCTGGTTGTTCTATCGACTGCGGCAACGGTGAACGTATCGGAGTACAAGGCGTTGGTCATGAACTCGTTGTGCGCTGAACTGGCGGTGTATGTCCACGCACCGTTGCTCGACAAGTTCAAGGTACCGTACCTGCAAATGCTCTACGTGAGCATCTGCAATCAAAATTTCGTTATGGCTCATGGACTTGCTCCGGCGGTGTTGCTTGACAATGCACAAGGGCGCAATGGCCCCAATGCTGTAAAGACATTTTGAAAAACTCTTATCAACCAACCTTGCCAAAACTTGCAAATTAAGCGTTTTTGACAAATTTAAATGACTACTTTTAATTTTAATTTTTTGATTTTCCGGTAATTGCTTCCATCATTAACCTGCAGCCCGTCAAAATAAATCCTAAAGAACTACACAGCATCAGCCGTGCATTCCGTACCACTCAGCGCAGAAATTGACGTATGTAAAGACCGTCAATTCAGCGAAAAAACAGACTGACAACGGCACGGGTTTATGATCTGTCCAAACTTCACAAGCACACCATGAACACCACACACAGCATTGAAGAACAAGCCACGCTCAGCTGGTCCGACGACCTGGTGACGAACATGGACAAGATGGACCAGACGCACCGCGAGTTTGTCGACCTGCTGGCCGCCACCGAACTGGCGCCCGAAGACAAACTGATTGACAGTTTTGAGCATTTGATCACCCACACCGAAGAACACTTCACCGGCGAAAACCAGTGGATGCAGGACGTGAGCTTCGGCCCCGGCGGCTGCCACAGCGACGAGCACGACATGATTTTGAAAGTCATGCGCGAGGCCCTGCGCCGTGGTCAGGAAGAAGGCAACCTGAAACTGGTGCGTCAACTCACCGGCGAGCTGGCG
The DNA here is from genome assembly GCA_009693225.1 of Limnohabitans sp. Lineage (GTDB taxonomy): Bacteria > Pseudomonadota > Gammaproteobacteria > Burkholderiales > Burkholderiaceae_C > Limnohabitans. The sequence goes on from SHXP01000054.1 coordinate 5,658, forward strand.
ATATGGTTTGACGGCCACGCCAAAAGCATGGACGCGGTACTGGCCATGTTTTTAAAGGAAGTGGAATACGACCCGGTGTCGCGCATCGTGCACAAACCCCAGGTGCTGCCCGAGGGCGTGGCCGCCGGCGAGTGCGGCGTGCCGCTGGACGAGGCCAGCCCGCAGACCTGAAGCTGCGTCGCTGATACAAGGGGCCTGCGGGCCCCTTTTTTACATCTCTATTTTGGACAGCAAGGCGGTCATGCCGCCGGTGGCGGTCGCGGCTGTGCCGAGGGCAGCCAAAGCAAGAGCGGAAGAAATAAATGCGCTAGCGCAGTCCATGGATTTACTTAGAAGTAAAAAAATGAAATTACAAACGGGTCCTAGCCAAGGCCGCCCCTTTGGCCAGCGCCTCCAGTTTTTTCAGCGCGACCTCGCGGCCCATCGGTGCCAGGCCGCAATTGGTGCAGGGAAACAAACGGTCCTTGTTGACAAACTTCAGCGCTTTGCCGATGGTGTCGGCCACTTCCTCGGGCGTTTCAATGGTGTCGGAGGCGACATCGATGACGCCGACGATCACATCCTTGCCCTCGAGCAAGGCGATCAAATCCATCGGCACGTGCGAATGAAAGCATTCCAGGCTCACCTGTTGAATGCTGCTTTTGGCCAGCGCCGGAAACACTTTTTCATACTGACGCCATTCCTCGCCCAGCGAATTTTTCCAGTCGACATTTGCCTTGATGCCGTAGCCGTAGCAAATATGCACCGCAGTGGTACAGGTCAGTCCCTGGACGGCTCGCTCCAGCGCTTTGACACCCCAGTCGGCGGCTTCTTCCATGTACACATTGAAAGCCGGTTCATCGAACTGAATGATGTCCACGCCGTCGGCCTGCAAGGCCAGCGCCTCCTGGTTTAACAACTCGGCAAAGGCCATCGCCATTTTGATGCGGCCTTCGTTGCCCTCGCCGTAAAAACGGTCGGCCACAGTGTCGACAATCGTCATCGGGCCGGGCAAGGTGAATTTGATTTTTTTCTGTGTGTGCGCGCGCAGCAACTGCGCTTCCATGGCGTGCACCCGGCCTTTGAGCTTCAAGGTCGACACCACCTGCGGCACCATGGCATCGTAGCGGTTGTTGCGTATGCCCATCTTGACTTTGTTTGCAAAGTCTATGCCTTCAACCTGCTCTAAAAAGCCGTGCACAAAATGCTGACGCGCCTGCTCGCCATCGCCGATGATGTCCAGGCCAGCGTCCTCCTGCGCCTTGATCCACAACAGCGTGGCATCCGCCTTGGCCTGGCGCAACGCATCACCCTCGGCCTTCCACTGCGGCCAGAGTTTTTGTGTCTCGGCCAGCCACTCGGGTTTGGGCAGGCTGCCCGCGATTGAGGTTGCAAACATGGAAGTCTCCGTTATAAAAATATCAGACCAAAGCGGTCTCAGGCGCTCGCTGCGCCCGCGTAGTCAAAGTAAAAACCTGCGATAGCAGTTCAAATGAGCGCAATTGCACGACGGGGTCGTGTGCCCAAGTGCAGACCACCAGTTCATCGAGTTCCAGACGCGCGGCCAGCGAGCGCATTTTGTCTGCAGTCTGCGCGGCCGTGCCGACCAGCGCGTCATCGCGCATGGCTTCGATGGCAGCCGCATCCTGCGGGCTTAAATGCGCCGTCGCTATTTTGGGCGGCAGCAAGGCCGTCACCCTGCCCCGGTTGCGCTCCAGGCGCCAGCGCGCACGGCTTTGAAACTGGTACCAGGCTTGTTCTTCGGTGTCAGCTGCCAGCGCAGACACGCAAATCGTGGCCTGCGGTTTGTCCAGATAAGCGCTGGGTTTGAAATGGCTGCGGTAAATCTCCAGCGCTGATTCGACACCGGCGCCGTCGCTGAAAAAATACGCGAACGCATACGGCAGACCGAGATGCGCGGCGAGTTGTGCGCCATAGTTGGAGCTGCCCAATATCCACAAGGACGGCGATGTCACGCCTGTGGGTTGAGCGATCACGCCATGACCCGGGTGGCCCGCCGGAAAATCCTGACCCGTCACCCAGGCCTGCAATTCCATGACCTGCTGCGGAAAACGCTCGGAGGCATAACGGTCGGGGTTGAGCAACTGCGAGGTACGCCCGTCGCTTCCGGGTGCGCGTCCCAGACCCAGGTCGATGCGCCCGGGCGCTAAGGCGTCCAGCACGCGGAATTGCTCGGCCACTTTGAACGGCGCGTAATGCGGCAGCATGACGCCTGCGCTGCCCAGGCGTATGCGTGAGGTACGCGCAGCAATGGCGGCCAGCAAGACCTCGGGTGCGGAGCCCGCGATACTGGGCAGGTTGTGGTGCTCGCTGACCCAGAAACGGTCGTAACCCCATGCTTCACAACATTGCGCCAGCGCCAGCGTGTGGCGTATCGAGGCGTCCTGCGGCAGCCCGTAAGACACCACCGATTGATCAAGCACAGAGAGTTTCAACATGGATTCATCATACGCAACAGCTTCATGCCGGATTCAAGACTCAAAACAGCAAGTCAAGAGTTTGCCCGATGGGGATTTCCAACCCTTTGCCCGGTCCGAAACGGTTTACCATGCGTACAAAAGTCCGAACACCGGCTTTCAATGGCCCGTCTAAGGAGTTGTCCATGTTGGTTCGTACCCTTTATATCAGCCGCAGTAACGGTCCGCAAACCAGTACTGTCACAGGCTCCATCCTGAAAACCTCGCTGGTTTTCAACAAGGTAAATGGCATTACCGGTGTACTGTGTCAGGGCACTGGCTTTTTTTACAGATACCGGAAGGCGAACGCAGCGTCATCAACCAACTCTACACCCGCATATTGAACGACAAGCGTCACAAGGATGTGGAAATCGTGGGCTTTGAAGAAATCAAGGGCAGAAGATTCAGGCAATGGTCCATGGCCTTGATCGATTTGTCAGACACCGACCCGATGGTCGTCATGCAACACCCGGAATTCGATCCTTATTCCGTCGACAGGGAATTTTTGATGCAGCAGATCGACGACTGGATCGCTACCGGCAAGCCGGTTCAAAACCCCGACAGCTGATACCCTGCCTCAGGCAGTCTTGGCCATCTCGGCTTCCTGCAAACTGCGCCACATCACCTTGCCGCTTCCGCTTTTCGGCAGTGCGTCCACGAACTCCACCAGCCTCGGCGCTTTGTACACCGCCATGTTCTCGCGGCACCAGGCGATGACGTCGGCCTCGCTCACCTTGCCCTGCTGAGCCTGGCGCAGCACCACAAAAGCTTTGACGGTTTCTCCCCGGTAGCTGTCGCGCGCTGAGACCACACAGGCTTCCTGTATGGCCGGGTGACGGAACATCAGTGCCTCGACCTCGGCCGGCCAGACCTTGAAGCCCGAGGCATTGATCATGCGTTTCAAACGGTCGGTGATGAAGAAATAGCCTTCCCCGTCGACATGGCCCAGGTCGCCCGAGCGGAAAAAGCGTTGTCCGTCACATTGAATAAAGGCCGCCCCGGTCGCATCGGGGCGCCGCCAGTAACCGTCGAACACCTGCGGCCCGCGCATGATGATTTCGCCTTGCTCGCCGGCAGCAAGCTCCTGCAAAGTGTCCGGGTTGATGACACGCGCATCGACACCTATGAAAGGTATGCCCAGGCATTGCTGCTTGGGCCGCTCGGGCGGATTGCTGTGCGACGGTGCGGCGGTTTCGGTCAAACCATAGCCTTCCACATAACGCAGACCGTACAACTCCCACAATCGCTGCGACACCGCCTGTGGCATGGCGGCGCCGCCGCCGCCGATGGAAATCAGAGAGCTCAAATTGTATTGGTCAAAAGCGGGGCTGCCCAGCAAATCGATGACCATGGTGGGAATGTTCGTCCAGTGGCTGACCCGCCACTGCGAAATCAACTGCCCGGCGTAATCCCGGTCCCAGCGCGGCATCAGCACAATGGTGGCGCCCGCATAAACGGACGTGTGCATGACCGCCACCATGCCGGTGATGTGAAACAGCGACACCACACACAAAGCGATGTTTTCATGGCAGGCGTTGTTCCACATCGCGCAGGACATGGCGTTGTGCATGATGCTGCGGTGCGGGTGCATGCACCCCTTGGGCAGACCGGTGGTCCCGCTGGTATAAGGCAGTACCGCCAGGTCATCCGGCATCACCGCATAGTCGGGCAAGGGTGATTGGTTTTGCAACACGTCAGTCCAATGGTGAACCAGCGGGCCGGCAGCAAGTGCCGGTGAGTGCGGGGTAGACAACCACGCGTGCCAGGAAGCGGGTATGGCCGGGTCTGACAATGCGTCATCGTCAAACGCATCGCTGAACCGGGTGACCAGCATGTGTTGCAAACCCTGGCCTGCGGGTACGGCTTGCGAGGCCGTGCTTAATTCACCGGCCAGATCGGCGCTGGTGATGGCCACGACGGCTGCGGCATCGGTGATGTAATGCTCCAACTCCTTGGCGCGGTTCATGGGGTTGGCCGGAACCACCACGGCATTGGCACGCAGAATACCAAAGTGAGCGACTACCCACTGCGGGCAGTTTTGCATGTACAGCAATACCCGGTCGCCTTGTTTGACGCCGTTTGCCGCCAGCCAGGCGGCAATGCTTTCGGATTGCTGCAGCAGTTCCCGGTAGCTGAGACGACGTCCCAGAAACACCAGCGCGGCCTTGTCAGGAAAGCGTTTGGCGCTAATGGCCAGGTTGTCGCACAGCGTGGTGTGCGTCGGGGTAAAGCTGTGTGGCACGCGCTGCGGCCAATGGGCATGGTGAGGTTTCATGGTCGGCAAGGTTAACCGCACACTCTCAGGCTAACAAGGGTGCTCGTCTCTATGCCTGTCGCCTAACGGTCAGCCGGTGACAAAAAAAACCGGCCGCAGTCGGGGTGGATAAACCACGGAAACTAGGAGACGCAAACCATGTCTGCAGCCGTGGAATAGCGTTTCTGGCTGGCGCGCATGCTGAGCATGGCTTGCAAATAACCGCGCAGCCAACCCATGTCGGCCGGTTTGTGCATGACGTGTGTGCCTTCAGGCAGCTCGCCGTATTCCTGGATTTCCTCGGGGCTCAAGCCGGTGATGGCGGTGACCGCGACATTGTTGAACTGAGGATGAGCGCTCAATTGACGCAGCATTTCAAAGCCGTCAATGTCGGGCATGCGCAGATCAGTGATAAGCACATGCGGTTTGACCATCGGCAGGTCGAGCAAGGCTTCGATGGCGGATTCGAGCACCGTGGCATCGATAGGTATGTCCCATTGTTCAAAATGGGCCTGGTAAACAGCGCGCGTGGTGGCGTCATCTTCCACCACCATGACCTTGAGGTACTTGCCGCTGCCCTATGCGGGGCTTTTGGGTGCCAGATTGGCACGGTTCTGGTACTGGTGGATGGACTGTATGGAGATACGGTGGTGCCCGCCCTGGGTTTTCCAGGTCTGGAGTTCGTTTTTTCTAGGGATTCTCTGCAAAAGTCACCTCATAAGTCATCCACAGGCCTGACTCAAGCGTTATAGGTAAATGAAACAAACTACCTTTGCCAACACTGGATTTGAATTGGTCACCAAGCGCAAGCGCAAGCGTGAGTTTTTGGAGGAGATGAACCTGGTTGTGCCATGGGCTGATTTGGTTTCGCTCATTGAGCCGTATGCGCCGCTCAGCAACACTGGCAGGCCCCCGTTCCCCTTGTCCACCATGCTGCGCATTCATTTCATGCAGCAATGGTTTGGACTGAGCGACCCGGCCATGGAAGAGGCCTTGCATGACATGGCGCTGTAGCGCGAATTCGCGCAACTGGATG
>SHXP01000055.1 GCA_009693225.1 Limnohabitans sp.
TCAGTCGTTGTGGCGGAGGGCGCCGCCTCACGCGAGCCTGTGGTGACCACCGTAGCCCCTGCGCCCGCAGTGGTTTCGCCGAACAACCAAGCCAAGGCCAAAGCCGGCAGCACCGCGGCTGATATGCCGCAGAACAAGCCTGTTGAAGTCAACAAGCCTGACGCGCCCGCCATGCCCTCGCCGGCGGAACCGGCGCCGGCCGCCGGCCCTCAGACATTGACAACGGCAGATCAGCAGGTGTCGCTGAATCAATTGGAGCGCATTCAACACATGGACGACGAGTCATCTTCCGGGCAGCAGTGGCTGGAGGTCTGGCAATCCCGGCGACTCGATATTGCTGTTTTATTGCTCGGACTGCTCATTCTGACTACCGGTTTGATTGCTCAAAAACGTATGAGTGCCACCGGGACACGGCTGCGGATTTTGCGCAGCGCCTACCTGGTGTTCACCGTCGGTTTCATCGGCTGGTATGCCCAAGGTCAATTGAGCATCATCAATATCACCGGCGCTATTGAATCGCTCAGCTCAGGCGGTGATATGAGCTTTTTGATGAACGACCCGATCACCGTAATTCTGTGGGTGTTTGTGGCCGCGACTTTGCTGGTCTGGGGGCGCGGTACGTTTTGCGGCTGGCTGTGTCCCTTCGGTGCCTTGCAGGAACTCATCAGCCTGATTGCCAATGCCGCAGGTTTGCAGCAAAGACGTGCGCGCGCTGCGCTGGACGGCAGATTGAAATGGCTGAAGTACGGAGTGCTGGCCACTATTGTGGTGTCGCTGTTTACCGCGCCCTCTATCGCCCGTGTAGCCATAGAGATTGAGCCTTTCAAGACGGCGATCAGTCTGTACTTCGACCGCGAGTGGCCGTTTGTCTTGTGGGCAGTGCTGTGTTTGGCGCTCGGTGTTTTTGTTTACCGTGGCTATTGCCGCTACATCTGCCCGCTGGGCGCGGCCCTGGCTTCGCTGAATTTTTTACAGCGATGGTCGTGGATACCCCGGCGCAAAGAATGCGGTACGCCTTGCCAGTCGTGCCGCTACCGCTGCGAATACCAGGCCATCGCACCCACAGGCAAGGTGGATTACAGCGAGTGTTTTCAATGCCTGGACTGTGTGTCCATCTACCAGGATGCCCAGCTTTGTATGCCGTTGATCAAACAGACACGCCGCGCTGTACAGCGCATTGAGATCGCTTCTATACAGCGGTCTTGATAGGCGCTGATCCGGCTTGCCGGGCATGAATTTTTTTGCGGTCTGCCGGATCTGTCCGGCGATTATTCAGACCGGTTTCTTCAAGCGTTCGTTGTGCGGGAACATGGCGCGTCTGGCTTCATCGTCCATTTCGGTTTTCCACTGGAACGAGGTGCGCAATGCCTCGGCCCGGGGCGCCGCCGGGCGTTGGCTGATTTCGTCGAGCAGGCGCTTGACGTTCGGCAGCTTGAGCCAGGCGTCTTCACCGCCAAGCACCAGGGGAACCATACGTGCCCAACCCCAAAACGCCATGTCAACAATGCTGTAGTTTTCGCCCAGCAGGTAGTGACGGGTGGCGAGCCGTTCGTCCAGGATCTTCCAGTGTCTGTGGGCCTCGAAGTCGTAGCGGTTCAAGGCGTATTCCTTGGGTTCGGGTGCGCTCACCCGGAAATGCACCGCCTGTCCCGAGTAGGGGCCGATGCCGCTGGCAATGAACAACAGCCAGGACAGCATCTCACCCCGTTCGGCATGGCTGTTGATCGCCGGTACAAAGCGCTGTTCCTTGTCGGCCAGATAAAGAAGAATGGCATTGCTGTCGAATACCACGGCGTCGCCGTCGGCGATGGCGGGCACCTTTGCGTTCGGATTGATGCGCGTGAAAGCCGGGTCGTGCTGCTGGCCCTTGCGGGTATCGACGGGGATGGTTTCATAGGCCAGTCCAAGCTCTTCCAGGAGGAGAGCGATTTTGACGGGGTTAGGGGCGGCATTGAAATAGAACTTGATCACGGTGTGAATCCTTGCTGGGCTGAATGTTGAGGGTGAATCGGACTGGCTTTGATGCTTGGCGTCTGACTGAGCTTGTGCATCAGTTGGACAACTGCGCTCAGAAATTTTCGGCCCAGGGGCGCAAATCGAGTTCCAGCGTCCAGGCGTTGCGGGGCTGCTGGTGCATGAACCAATAGGCATCTGCAATCGCATCGACATTCAGTACGCCGTCAGGCCCGCGTTGCTGCTTGATCTCGGGGCGTCTTCTGTTCAGACGCTCGCCGTCAATGCCGCCGTCGATGACGACATGGCCGACGTGGATATTGTGCGGACCGTATTCCCTCGCGATGCTTTGTGCCAGATTGCGCAGCGCACCTTTGGCCGCGGCAAACGGTGAGAAATGCGCCTTGCCCCGCAGGCTGCCTGAAGCGCCGGTGAAAAACAGTGAGCCGCCGCCTTGTTCTACCAAGTGCGGTAAGACCGCCTGCGACAGCAGAAAGGCCCCCAGGGCATGCTCACGCCAGTGTGATGTGAATTGTTCTTCTGTCACTTGAAGAAAGGGGGCCGGGTTGTTGCTGCCAGCGTTGTGCACGGCAACAGCGATCGGGTCCATCTTCATTGCTGTTTCGACAAACCGCTTGATGTCATCGGCCCGGGTGCAATCACCGGTGACGGTTTGAACCTGTGAGCCGTAGACGGCAAATTCTTTCAGGCTTGCCGCCAGTTTTTCAGGACTGCGACCGGCCATCAGCACCGGATAGCCCTCGCGCGCAAAGCGGCGTGCCAGGGCAACACCCACGCCCTGACTCGCTCCTACGCCTGAAATCAGCACGGTTCCCTTGACAGGATGCATATCATTCATCTCAGTTCATCTCCAGCTTAAGGTGAGAGCAATAGGGGGCTGATGCGCTACCATGATATCTTCATCCAGGCAGTTCAGCGTCCGGGTATGGTACCGGTTCACCGGGCATCCCAGCCGCGTTGACAACCGGCCGCTCTTTGTCTCACTTGCGCAGATCAACCCACGAGGAAAACTGATTTTCATGAAACGTCCTACATACGCCAAGGCTGCCGTGTTGCGTGAGTTCGGCAAGCCGCTGGCTGTTGAAGAGGTGCAAGTGCCCCGCGAACTCGAGGCCGGGGCCTTGCTGGTGAAGATCGAAGTCTGTTCGATTTGCGGCACCGATGTGCATCTGGCGAACGGTGCCCTGGCTATCAAGGTGAATCTGCCGGTCATACTCGGTCACGAAATGGTGGGCCGGGTCATTGAAGTCGGGCCGAACGCCAACATCGATTCCATGGGTCAGCATGTCAAGGTCGGCGACCGTGTGATCTGGGCACATTCTTACTGCGGCCATTGCTTTCAATGCACGCAGGCCAAGCAACCGTATCTGTGTATCAACAAACGCATGTACATGTACGAGAGCATGGAGAAGTATCCGTTTCTGATGGGCGGTTTCGCCGAGTACGGCTATGTGCTGCCGACCTCGGGCCGGGTCAAGGTGCCTGACGATGTGGACAGCACGCTGGCCAGTTTGTCGAGTTGCGCTTTCCGCTCGGTGATGAACGCCTTCGATCAGATCGGCGATATCTCGCCTGCTGACACGGTGGTGATTCAAGGGGCCGGCCCGCTGGGGATTCTGGCGACAGGCGTGGCACGCATACGCGGCGCCAGAAAAGTCATCACCATCGGTGCGCCTGAGCAAAGATTGTCGCTGGCGACTGACTTCGGTGCGGATGAGGTGTTGTCTGTCACCGGCATGGATGCGGCCGCGCGACTCGCGCGCGTGAAAGAACTGACGCAGGGGCGCGGCGGTGACATCGTTTTTGATTTCTCAGGTGTGCCGGGCGCATTCGCAGAAGGCATGGACCTGGTGCGTACCGGCGGACGTTACTTGGTGGCCGGGCAGACCAGCAAAGGCAGGATCGAGTTTCAACCGTCGCTGATCACGCTCAAGAACGTGCATTTGCAAGGTTCGATTTCTGCGGATATCAGCCACTACCACAAGGCACTTGAATTCATCTCCAGACACCAGTCCAGCCTGCCCTTCGGCCGCATGCTCACCAACCGCTACGGCCTGGGTACCATCAACCAGGCGCTGGCCGGCATGTCCGCCGGCAATGAAATCAAACCCCTGGTCCTTCCCTAGGGTGATGCCTGACCCTTTTTGACAAAGAATTCACCATGAGCGCAACAGATACCCATTCATTGCTTGACGGCTACAAAATCTGCGATTTCACCCGGGTACTGGCCGGTCCTTATTGCACCCGCTTACTCAGCGATCTGGGGGCTGCCGTCTACAAAATTGAAAAACCGAATGAAGGCGATGAAATCCGCTACGTGATTCCGCAAATGAATGGCGAGACCGGCGATCAAAGCGCTTATTTCGCAAGAGTCAATGCCGGCAAGAAAAGCATTGCGCTGGATTTCAAGCGTGCCGAGGCCTTGGACATCGTCAGAGACCTGGTGTTGCAATGCGACGTCGTGATAGAGAATTTTTCCCCCGGTGTCATGGCCAAATACCATTTGGATTATGAGAGTCTCAAAGCCATCAAGCCGGATCTGATTTATTGCTCCATCTCCGGTTTCGGGCAGACCGGTCCCTTGCGCCATATGCAGGCTTATGCCCATTTGATCAACGCGTTTTCCGGGATGATGGAATTGGATCGTTCGGGCCCTTCGCCGCCGCGCGTATCCAATCTGCAAGCCGCCGATGTGCTCGCCGGCGCCCATGCTTTCGGCCTGATTTGTGCCGCCTTGTTACGCAAGGCCAAAACCGGTCAGGGCGCCTACCTCGACGTCTCCATGCTGGAGTGCCTGATTTGTGCGGATGATGTCAATTTCGCAGCACTTCTCAACGGCCATGAGGCCCCCCGCAAGCCCCGCCCGAGCATGGTTATTCACCAGGTAGGGAGTAACTACCTGGCGCTGCAAATCGGCGGCGCGCCAGGTATGTGGGAAAAACTGATACGCATCATGAACATGCCCGACTTGGCGCACGACGAGCGTTTCGCAACAGGACCGGCCAGACGGAAAAACTGGGCAGAGGTGCTTGAAGTTATTTATGCGTGGCTGGACCAGTGCTCCTCGGTCGATGAGGCTCTGGCCTTGCTCGCCGCTGAGCGTTTCCCTTCGGTTCCCATGCTTCAGCCGGAAGAAATCATCCATCACCCGCAGCTCGCGCTGCGGCAGGCGTTTCCTGTGGTGACCCATCCGGCCCTCCCGCAAGGTGTGCGTATCACTGCATCGCCTTACCACGTGGACGGCGCGCCGCTGGCGCCGCCGGTCAATGTGCCGTGGAAGATCGGTGAGGACACCTTGGATGTATTGCAGAATGTTTTGAAATATTCACCGCAGCACATACAGTCTTTGCAGGAAAAAGGCTTGGCATAGCGCAGCAGGCCGGCTGTCTGTGATGGCCGGTTTTTTTGCCATAATGAAATGCATTGCTGATGCATTCACAGAGTGATCAACGCCATTCAACAGGAACTGAGCATGCATGTTTCACCGGCAGACCAAGCAATGAATCGCTGGCCTTTTCAAATACAAACGCTGACGCCGCATATGGGCGCTCACATCAGCGGCATTGATTTTGCGCAAGACTTGTCGCAAGAAACGGTCGAGGCCGTTCACCGCGCGTTTTTGAAGTACCAGGTGCTGGTCTTTTCTGCTCAGCACATCCCCCCCGAACAACAGGTACAACTCGCACGCGGTTTCGGCGAGGTTCAAATCCACGTCATGAACCAGTACCACACCGACGGCCTGCCCGAGTTGTACCGCCTATCCAATCTTGACGAGAGCGGCAGACCGAACGGCAAACACCCTGACAAGGGCACGCTGGCCTGGCACACTGACAGCTCATGGCAGCGGGTCACCGGCCATGCCACGTTGATCTATGGTGAAGTCATGCCGGAACCCGGGCAGGGCGGACAAACCCATTTCTGCGATATGTACGGCGCCTACGAGCGCCTGGATGAGTCAATGAAAAAACGCATAGCCAGTTTGAGGGCGGTGCATAACCTGGATTTTTCGCGCTCCCGCCGTCACGCGGAAAACCCCATGACCGATGAGCAGCGGAAAATAGCCCCGCCGGTGGACCACCCGGTGGTGCGAACGCATCCGCAAACAGGTCGTAAATGCCTGTACCTCGGTGACCATGCTGAATACATTGTTGGCATGGGTTATGAAGAAGGCAGAAACCTGATCGAGGAATTGAACCAGCTCGCGCTGCAACCTGATTTAATTTATGAGCACGACTGGCAAGTCCATCAATTGCTGATCTGGGACAACCGCTGCCTTTTGCACAGAGCAACGACTTACGATCCTTTCACTCAAAAGCGCGTGATCCGCCGCTGTACCGTATCCGGCGAGATTCCGCGCTAAGCAAGGCTGTCAGTCTTTTTTAGCATCCGCTGCCAGGCCGCGTCGCAGGCCGGTGGCCGCATGGTCACAGCGCCGGTTTAATCGTCAAGCGCACAGTTGACCGGTCTGGCATTGAGCAATTGCACACACACCTGCGGCGCTATGCCGATCAGATAACCGCGTCTGCCGCCGTTGATGCAAATACGCGCCAAGGGCAGAATGCTTTCCTCGATGTAGACCGGCATATCGCGGCGCGTGGCAAACGGAGAGGTTCCGCCCACCAGGTAACCGCTGTGGCGATTGGCCACTTCCGGCGTACACGGTTCAATGGATTTCAGCCCGAGTTGGCGCGCCAGGTTTTTGGTCGATACCTTGCGGTTTCCGTGCATCAGCACCACCAGAGGTTTGGCGTCCTGGTCTTGCATGATCAGGGTTTTGACCACGCAAAACGGATCCTCGCCCAGTACCTGCGCGCTGTGCTGAGCGCCGCCGTGCTCCAGGTAGTCGTACGGGTGCTCGGTGAATGCGACCCCGTGACGGCGCAGCAGCGCCGTTGCCGGGGTTTCGCTGACTTTGTCTTTTTTGGTCATGGGATGATTGATAACTGTTGTCCCGCTTGCGCTCGAGCCTGGGCTCGGTTTGCATCAGCACAAAGAGCCGCCGTTTGAAGCGCAAACGGCATCAGGCAAGAAAGCGTGCTGCCAGCGATTGTCTTTTGTGCTTATCCACGCCCAGCGCATTGAGCAGGTAAACGTCCAGATGCCCGTGGTCCTGTGCAACCGTATCAAGAGCAGCCTGTAAAAAATCAGCTTGCACGGTTTGCAACACCCGCGCCACTTCAGGCGCTGTGGCAAAGTAAGGCATGTGCCTCAGACGCTCATTGGTCAGCATGTAGTCGTGCCAGATGGTGTCCATGGGGACATCGAGCGCATGCAACAGCAAGGTCGCAGCCATGCCGGTCCTGTCCTTGCCTGCGGTGCAATGAAACACCACGGTGGATTCAGGATGCGCAAAGATGGCGTTGAAGAACTCGCAGAACCGGTGGCTATGCTGACGGATGAAATTGCTGTAGGTGTCCTGCATCAATTCAACGGTTTTTTGTGAAGACACGGCCACACCGCTGTTGAGCAGATTGGTGAGTGTTTGCACCACCGTGGGTTCTATGGACAGCGACAAGACTTTCGCATCCGGCAGGGTGCAGGGCTGCGTCAGCCGTTCCTCTTTGCCTCTGAAATCGAGCACCAGCCAGGACCGGTTGTGCAGCGATTGCAAATGCTTGATATCGCCGGCGGTCAATTGCCCCAGATGGTCTGAGCGGTAAATCAAGCTGGGCTTGAGCGTTTTCCCGTGCCTGTTGGCATAGCCGCAGAGGTCGCGGAAGTTAGGCGCACCTTGCAGATGCAATTCAGGCAAGGTATTGACCGTTTTGTTCATTTCAACCATTGGTTACCGCCTGCTTCAAATTGTTTGTGATCTTGCGAGAAAAGCAATCTGGCACCTTCAAGGTCGCGCATGAACTTGAGTTTGCTGGCTGATGCCGTCCAGTCCTTGACGCTGTAGTTCAATCGGGCTACATAGCCGTCTGCGTTTTCCTGCATCGCCAATGCATCCTGGGTCATGATCACGGTATTGCCTGTGGCCAGTTTGACATTGAGCGACTGGTGACCGAGGGTGTGACCGGGCGTGGAAATGATGATCACGCTGCTGTCGCCGAAGAGATCGTAATCACCTTTGATTTCATAAAAGTTGTAATTGCGAGCCGCTGACAGATCGGACAACACAAAAGTGCCGGGGGTTTCCCGTCCCTGGAATTTTTCCGGCCACCAGCCCTGGTAAAGCTCTTTTTTTTGGAAAACATGGACAGCCTTGGAAAACATGGCGATATTGCCGACGTGGTCCATGTGGCTGTGCGAGGTTACAACGACTTTGACATCATCCACGTACAGACCGATTTTTTCGAGTTGCCGGTCGATCACATCGGCGGGTTTTTGCGTAGGTTTCAGAAAATCGCAGCTGCGCGCCAGCCAGTAGTCTTTGCATTTGCCGTCTGAAATCGCAACGTTATTGCCTGTGTCAAACACCACCACACCTTTGGGATGTTTGATGATGAACATGGACACTGTTACAAGAATGTCGCGGGCATCCGGATAGCCGGGAATCGAGACCTGTATGTTGTAGGGGCCGAACATGCCGCTGCTCGTCCAATACACCTCCTGAGCCTTTGCGGTAGCGCACCAGCAGGCCGCAAGACCTGACAACACGCAGGCAAGAAGCGCATTTTTTTTCATGTGAGATTCCGATTCAACATGTGAGGACCGATGAAGCGCAAACTTTGTCAGTGAGAATGACTGCGTGAGACGTGAATGCCGACCGCATTGCACCTGAGAATAGCACTTGAATTTTACGGTTTAAACATTTGCTGCCCGGTCAGCCGGTGCTGGTGTAGCGCTGCCTTGTGTTTGCGGCTGTTACAGTGCTGATTCATGGCCAGATGCACCGGCCGCTTACTGCCACTTGAATGCCGGATTTGCATGCTGACGCGTTTCCACCGATTTTCCCCTCTGTTGTTTGTTCTGTTGTGGTCGACAGGCTTCATCGGTGCACGTCTAGGCATGCCGTACACAGAACCGCTGACTTTTTTGTTTGTGCGCTATCTGGCAGTGATGGCCTTGATGCTGCTGATCGCCTTGACCAGTCGCGCGCCCTGGCCTCAGGGTGTGCGCGCCTGGTGGCATATCGGTGTCGCGGGGCTGTTATTGCACGGTTTTTACCTGGGCGGTGTTTTCATCGCGATCTCACTCGGCTTGCCGACCGGTGTGGCCGCATTGGTGGTCTGTGTCCAGCCTTTGTTGACGGCTGTCACCGCCGGCTGGCTGCTGGGCGAAAATGTGCGCCCGCGCCAATGGACCGGTCTGTTGCTCGGCCTGGGCGGCGTCGCGCTGGTGGTGGCCAACAAGATCGGTTCCGGCTTTGGTGTGGCGGCGCTGTTGTCTGCGGTGGTGGCTTTGCTGGGTATCACCGGAGGCACACTGTACCAGAAGCGCTTTTGCCCGAAGTTTGACTGGCGTACCGGTGTCATTGCCCAGTTTGTGCCGACGGTCCTGGTCACCGGGCTGTGTGCCTGGTGGTTTGAAACAGGGCGCATGGATTGGAACAGCGAACTGGTGTTTGCGATCGTCTGGCTGGTGCTGGTGTTATCGGTAGGCGCGGTCAGCCTGCTCAACTGGCTGATCAGGCAAAGCACAGCGGTCAACGTCGCCAGCCTGTTTTACCTGGTGCCCCCTTGCACTGCCATCGTCGGCTGGGCTTTGTTCGGCGAAGCTTTTTCGCAACTGGCGCTTGCTGGAATGGCTATGGTGGTCGGCGGGGTCTACCTGGCGCGTCAGTGACAGCCGCCGACTGTCAGTGTGTTGGTGTTCCAGTCTGAGCAAACGCTTTGACAAGTGCATCCTGCCGGCTTGTGTGAAACGCTGCGATCGCTTCCATTAGACTCTGCGCAAACTTTATTCAATCTGATTTTTGACAGGGGAAAACTCCATGCTGTTGCAAGACAAAGTGGCTGTGATCACAGGCGGCGCCAGACCCAGGGGTCTGGGTTTTGCGACTGCCCGTTTGATGGCAGCTCAGGGTGCCAGGGTGGTGGTGCTGGACCTGGAACGTGCGCAACCGGCTCAGGCCACGGCACAACTGGGTGCACAGCACCTGGGTCTGGTGGCCGATGTGACCGATCTGGCGCAGTGCCGCGCGGCCGTCAGCGCCACGCTTGCGCGTTACGGCCGCATTGACGTTCTGGTGAACAACGCCGGCATCACGCAACCGGTGAAGACACTGGATATCACGGGCGCGGATTACGACCGCATTCTGGATGTGAGTTTGCGCGGCTCGCTTTACATGTCGCAGTCGGTGATCCCGGCGATGCGACAACAGCGCAGCGGTTCCATCATTTGCATCTCTTCGGTCTCGGCCCAGCGCGGCGGCGGTATCTTCGGCGGGCCGCATTACTCGGCGGCCAAGGCCGGCATTCTGGGTCTGGCCAGGGCCATGGCGCGCGAATTCGGCACCGAAGGCATACGGGTGAACTGCATCGCCCCGGGACTGATTGAAACCGATATCACCCAGGGCAAACTCGATGACGCGAGAAAGGCCGATATCATTGCGGGCATTCCCCTGTCGCGCCTGGGCAGCGCCAACGATGTGGCAGGCGCTTGCCTGTTTCTGGCCAGCGATTTATCCGCTTATTGCACCGGCATCACACTCGACGTCAACGGCGGCATGCTAATTCACTGAAGCTGCAGGCTGTCTGTATGCGGGGTCGTACACTGCTGCCGGCCAACTCTTTGTCAGGCCGGCCTAAGCCTCACATCAAGCCGGCAAGCGCATCCTGTGCTTACCTGGCTTGCGGTATGCGCACCGGCAACTGGCTTTGCTTCAAGCGCCGCAGCACAAAGCTGGATTTGCTGTTGCGGATGCCGGGTATCTTGTAGAGTTTTTCGCGCAAAAAACGCTCGTAGCCGCGCGTGTCCTCGACGGCGACACGGATGTAATAGTCGTAGTCCCCCGACACCAGAAAAGCCTCGAGCGCCTCGGGAATGCCTTCGAGCGCGCGGCCGAATTCAAACAAGGCTTCGTCGGAGTGGCTGTCGAGCGAGACATGCAGGATAACGGTTTCCGGCAGACCGAGTTTTTCCGGGCTCAACCTGACCGTATAGCCTTCAATGATGCCGGCGTCCTCTAGCCGTTTGACCCGGGTCCAGCAGGGTGAGGCGGTGAGGCCGACGATTTTGCCCAGGTCCTGCAGGCTCAGGCGGGCATCCTTTTGCAAGGCTTCCAGTATGGAAATATCAAATTTATCGAGTTTCATGCGTCGGAAACAGAGGGTGGTTTCGAGTCCGAAGTGCAACATTGGGTTGAGAGGGCTGAAGTATGGACTTCCAATAAGCTTGGAAGTCAAATGAGTCTTCAGGCAAGAAGAGTTCAGCCGGGCATTTCCAGCCCAGTGACTTTCTGGGGCGTGTATTCAAGCGCCAAGCGATTTTGTCCAAGTCCTCTTGCGTGTAAACGCTCAAGTCTTCACC
>SHXP01000056.1 GCA_009693225.1 Limnohabitans sp.
ACCACTGTTGCATGAAATGAATGCGCAGCATGGTGGACACAGGAAACGGCGGTCTGCCTGTCTTACTCACGGGCGCATGGAACTCAATCAGATCAACCAACTCCGTCCAAGGGACAACCAAGTTCATCTCTTCCAAAAACTCACGCTTGGGCGTGCGTTTGGTGACCAATTCAAATCCGGTGTTAGCAAAGGTGGTTTGTTTCATCTACCTATAACGCTTGTGTCACGCCTTTGGATGACTTACGATGAGACTTTTGCAGAGAATCCCTAGATGCTGAATCATTGTTTGACATTGGCTTTAATGTGAGGAATCGCTTTATGAAGGTAAAAAATCATTGACCAAATGGTCAAAATGGCTGAAATCCAGATGAGAATTCCCCCCCAGAACCCCGTGTCAATTATTTGAAAAAGCACGCCGTCGAACAGCAGAAAGGGAATGGCCACCATTTGAACCGTGGTTTTCACTTTGCCGATCATGTGCACCGCAACACTTTTGTAAGCACCTATCTGGGCCATCCACTCGCGCAAGGATGAAACAGCGATTTCACGGCCGATGATCAACAAAGCGACGATCACATCTACTCTGCTGAGATCGATCAGAACCAGCAAGCTCGCGCACACCAGAAATTTGTCTGCCACAGGATCCAGAAAAGCACCGAAGGCAGATGTCTGATTTAATTTCCGTGCAAGAAATCCGTCAAGCCAATCGGTGAGCGCAAACACCACGAACATGAATGTGGCAATCAGATTGCGCATTTCAATGTCGATCGGCCAGCGGAAAACCCAAACCAAAAGGGGAATTGCCAGAATTCTGGTCCAGGTCATGATGGTCGGGAGATTGAAAAACATGGCTTATTCGTAAATGATAAGTGACTCGTCGGAGCTTGTATGCACCATCAAAGCATTCAAGATATCTTCGCTCGGATGAATATGGGCACGCACGCCCAATTGAAGATCAACTTCTGTCTGCTCTAATTGCAAATGCAGTCTGACCGGTAAAACATCCAAAGTCTGGCCATTCCCGGAACGATTGAGTGTATCTATCAGTTGTTTGAACAACGCTGTGTTTTCAATGCTTGTTTCATCAAGGGTGATTTTCAGGTATTTGCCGAAACGGCATCTTGCAGTAGGCAAATCCAGAGCATCAACCAATGACAATCGCAATCCGCCATTGCGTCTGTCGTTTTGAATTTTTAAAAGACAGATAACAAGCTGATCTTCACGCAGCAATGAACGCAAGCGTGTAAAAACGGCATCATCAGCTGTGATTTCCAATGAGCAGCTGGCGTCATCAAGAACAAGAATCTTGAGTTTGCCTTTGGCTGTTGGGATAGATCTTTCGCTCTGGATAATGCCTGCCGCCCATTGAGGATCACAACTTTCTGACAGATCTGAAAGCCTGGTTTTAACGAACTGTCTAACTTCGGCTTCAGCCTCATCAAACAAGTGGCCTGACAAATGAAAACCAAGCGCTGACTTTTCAAAGGACAGCTTTTCTCTGACCCCCCAGGCTTTGTGGGACACCAGATCCGGTGCCGAAGTACCTGAACCGTGTTCATCATCCGTATCAAACAGTCCGCCCTGGTTTGAATTGACTTCCTGAGATTGGGCAAATTCAAAAGCCAATCCCACAGTGGCAAGCAATTCGGCACGGTTATTCCAAATACAGTCAAAAGCACCGACTTTGATCAAGGCTTCAACGGTTCTGCGGTTGACACGGCCTCTGTCTATACGTACACAAAAATCAAAAAGACTTTTGAAACTGCCCTTGGTCAAACGATCCTGGCAAATGGCTTCAATCGCAGCCTTACCTGTTCCCTTGATAGCGCCCAAACCGTAACGAATGGTTGTTTTTGTGACCGGTTTGAATTCGTACTCACCTGTATTGATGTCAGGATGCTCAAACGTAATGCCCATATCCGTGGCATCGTCAAACAAGATTTTTAATTTATCCGTATCGTCCATTTCCACCGTCATATTGGCACTGAAAAATTCAGCACTGAAATGAACTTTCAGCCAAGCTGTGTGATAGGCCAACAGTGAATACGCAGCGGCGTGCGACTTATTGAAACCGTAACCCGCAAACTCTTCCATCAGATCAAAAATGGCATCCGCCTGCTCGGTACCAATCTGGTTTTTTGCCGCGCCTTCACGAAAGACTGACCGGTGCAAGGCCATTTCATCTGCCTTTTTCTTACCCATGGCCCGGCGTAATAAATCAGCGCCACCGAGTGAATAACCACCGAGAACCTGGGCGATCTGCATCACCTGCTCCTGGTACACCATGATGCCGTAAGTCTCTGAAAGAATGGTTTCCGCCAGGGGATGCGGATACTCTACGGTTTCACGTCCGTGCTTGCGCGCGACAAAACTTGGGATCAGGCTCATGGGACCGGGTCTGAACAAAGCATTCAACACAATCAAGTCTTCAAGCCGGGTAGGCTTGGCGTCGCGCAGCATGGCCTGCATGCCTCGGCTTTCAAATTGAAACACTGCTTCCGTTTTACCCTTGGCAAACAGGGCATAGGTTTTCTCGTCATCCAATGCGATGGACTCATAATTGAAACCGGCGTGCTCCGGAAAACGGTCTATGACCAGTTGCTTGGCTTTTTCAAGGATGGTGAGTGTGGCAAGACCTAAGAAGTCAAATTTCACCAGACCAATGGCCTCAACATCGTCCTTGTCAAACTGACTGACTGCAGCAGGGCTGCCCGGCTGCTGGTACAGCGGGCAAAAATTTGTCAGTTTTCCCGGCGCAATCAAAACACCACCGGCATGCATGCCGATATTTCTGGACAGTCCCTCCAGCTTTTGTGCCAGATTCAAGAGAATTTTGACCTCATCCTCCTGCTCGTAGCGTTTAGCCAGCACAGGCTCCTGCGCCAGTGCCATGGCGATGGTCATGTGCTGACCGGGCTTGTTTGAAATCAGTTTGGATAAGCCGTCACAAAATGTGTAACTCATGTCCAGGGTGCGCCCTACATCACGGATGGCAGCGCGAGCCGCCATGGTGCCGAAGGTCACGATCTGGCTGACGGCGTCTCTGCCGTACCGGTTCTTTACATAATCAATGACCCGGTCCCGGTTGAGCTGACAAAAATCGATGTCAAAGTCCGGCATGGAGACCCGTTCAGGGTTGAGAAACCGCTCGAACAGCAAGTTGTATTGCAAAGGATCAAGGTCTGTGATGTTTAAAGCATAAGCCACCAGTGATCCTGCGCCGGAGCCCCTGCCAGGACCCACCGGGCATGCATTTTTCTTTGCCCAGTTGATGAAGTCGCTGACGATTAAAAAATAACCCGGAAAACCCATTTTCAAAATGGTGGTAATTTCAAATTGCAGTCTGTCCTCGTAAGTCGATCTCTTTGACTGGCGAACAGCCGTGTCAGGGTACAAGTTGATCAGTCGTTGTTCCAGGCCTTGGAATGAAATTTCCCTGAAATAAACATCCACCGAAAGCGCTTCACCGTTGACGACAGGCGTAGGAAAAGCAGGCAATTGAGGCTTGCCGAGATCAAAGCTTAAATTACATCTTTGCGCCACTGCCAGGGTATTGCTGATGGCAGAGGGAATGTCCTTGAACAATGCGAACATGTGTTCCCGGCTTAAAAAACTTTGATCCCTGGTGAAGCGTTTCGGTCTTTTCGGATTGCCTAAGATTTCCCCGTTGGCAATACACACCCTGGCTTCATGCGCTTCAAAATCCTCGGGCCTGAGGTACTGGATGGCATGGGTTGCAACCACCGGCAATTGCAGACGTGCCGCCAATTCAACTGCCTGCGAGATATAAAGTTCATCATCAGAGCGACCGCAGCGCTGCAGTTCAATGTAAAAATTTCCCTCAAAAGCCCGGGCAAATTCCAAAGCCAAGGATTCCGCGTGGTTGGTCTGACCGGCTTTGAATGCCGCACCCACGGGCCCGGCCTGCGCACCTGAGAACAGAATCAGGCCTGAGCTGAGCGTTTTGAGATCACTCCAGTGCAGGACAGCCTGTGATTTTTCATCCTGCACCACCCAGTGAGCCGTCAACAAGCGGCATAAATTGTGATAGCCGGTTTCATTAGCCGCAAGCAACAGCATTTTGGATGTTTCAGGTGCGGCATTCAATCCCGGCATAGTGATAGATATCTCGCAACCTATCAAAGGCTTGATGCCGGCTTTGCGGCAAGCGGAGTAAAACTTGACGGCGGCGAACAGATTGTTCAGGTCAGTGATGGCCAGGGCGCTCTGGCCGTCCTGACTGGCTGCCTCGACAACTTCATCGATCCTGCAAGTGCCGTCTACTATAGAAAATTCAGTGTGAAGACGCAGGTGGGCAAACATGCAGACATTCTAGGTAAAGAATCTATAAAATCATGGGATGCTTTCGGATTTCAAAAATTATTCTAGAATCTGGCTATTCAAGGATCACTCAACATGGCAAGCGAACTCATTCAACACATTTCTGATACTACTTTTGAATCAGTTGTTATCGAATCCAAAGGAACAGTGCTTGTCGACTTTTGGGCAGAGTGGTGCGGTCCCTGCAAAATGATTGCCCCGGTGCTGGACGAAGCCGCTTCCGCCTACCAGGGCCGGTTGCAAATCACCAAGATGAATGTCGATGAAAACCGGGATATACCTGCCAAATTCGACATACGCGGTATTCCTACATTGATGCTGTTCAAAGACGGGCAACTCGCAGCGACAAAGGTCGGATCGCTCAGCAAAGCCCAGTTGACTGAATTCATTGATCAACAGCTCGCTTGATTTCGCTCATTTTTTCGTGTCATAATTCACAATTGATGAAAGCATCTGCTCAATAGGGCGGGCCACACTTCTACTTCATCGCAGCCGCTTCGTCTGCACAACTCCCCTCTCCTCATGAACTCCACCAAGGAGTACCCCTATGCATCTGAATGAACTCAAAGCTCTTCACGTGTCAGAAGTCTTAAAGCAGGCCGAAGAACTCGAAATTGAGAATACCGGGCGCATGCGCAAACAAGAATTGATGTTTGCCACCATCAAAAAAAGAGCCCGAGCCGGCGAACAGGTATTTGCTGACGGGGTACTCGAAATTCTTCCTGATGGATTCGGCTTCCTTCGCAGTCCTGATACGAGCTACACAGCGAGTACGGATGACATCTACATCAGCCCGAGTCAGGTCCGCAGATTCAATCTTCACACGGGTGACATGATTGAAGGCGAAGTCCGCATTCCCAAGGACGGTGAACGCTATTTCGCATTAACCAAACTTGATCAGGTCAACGGTGACCTGCCTGAAAACAACAAGCACAAAGTGATGTTTGAAAATTTGACGCCCCTGTTCCCCAAGGAGCAAATGCGACTCGAGCGGGATATCAAAGGCGAAGAAAACATCACCGGGAGAATCATAGACATCATCGCGCCTATCGGTAAGGGCCAGCGCGCCTTGCTGGTCGCTCCCCCCAAGAGCGGTAAAACGGTGATGATGCAACATATTGCTCACGCCATCACGGCCAACTATCCCGACAGCCATGTCATGGTTTTACTGGTTGATGAGCGCCCCGAAGAGGTGACAGAGATGCAACGCAGCGTCAAAGGCGAGGTCATTGCATCTACTTTTGATGAACCTGCTGCCCGACATGTGCACGTGGCTGAAATGGTCATTGAAAGAGCCAAACGCCTGGTGGAACTGAAAAAAGACGTCGTTATTTTGCTCGACTCAATCACCCGTCTGGCGCGCGCTTACAACAACGTGGTTCCCAGCTCCGGCAAAGTTCTCACCGGCGGCGTGGATTCCAATGCCTTGCAACGACCCAAACGATTTTTCGGTGCTGCACGTAAAGTGGAAGAAGGCGGTTCTTTGACCATCATCGCCACCGCTTTGATAGATACCGGCAGTCGCATGGACGAAGTGATTTTTGAGGAATTCAAAGGCACCGGAAACTGTGAAATTCACCTTGACCGGCGACTGTATGAAAAGCGGGTGTTCCCGGCAATACAACTTAACCGCAGCGGTACAAGGCGCGAAGAACTGCTGCTTAGTCCGGAAATACTGCAAAAGTCCAGAATTTTAAGGCAATTTATTTATAACCTGGACGAAATAGAGTCTATGGAATTGATGCTCAAAAACATGAAAGCCACCAAAACCAATGTCGATTTCTTTGACATGATGCGTCGCGGCGGTTGATCAGATATCTGACATAATGTCAGGCTACCGAAAAGTGCAAGAGATCGGCTCTTGTGGCTATCGAATTGAAAAGGATAATTCATGAAACAAGGCATTCACCCCGCGTATCGCGAAGTCTGCTTCATTGACCTCTCCAACGGCTTCAAGTTTGTCACCAGAACCTGTGCAAACACCAAAGAAACCGTGAAAATGGACGATGGAAGCGAACTGCCCCTGTTCAAGCTTGACACTTCCAGTGAGTCTCATCCGTTTTACACCGGCACACAGAAATCTGTGGACACCATGGGTGGGCGGGTTGAACGGTTCCGCAACAAGTACGGCAAAACAGCCGCCAAGTAAGCTTACCGGCTCACACGAAAGCAGCTTAACCAGCTGCTTTTTTTTGGCATATCAAAATTGACAAGAAGTTTTCGATAAGCACAAGTGAAAACACCTACGCCAGCCATTGTTACAAGTCGGGCAGTCCGCAGGCTGCCCAAATGGTCACTGCTGATCTTGTGCTTTTTCTATGAGATGGCAGGCACCCTCGGACGCGATCCCTGGAAAAGCATGGACATCGCCTCATTCGGTTACATGCTCAGCCTGGCCGAGGGACATTCAACGCTTTTTAACCTGCAAATTGCCGGTATAGCGCCTGAACTCGATGCCTACTTGCCCTACTGGCTCGGCTCTTGCGCAATCGTACTTCTGCCCTTTTTAAAGGCCGATCTTGCCGCCAGGGTGCCATTTGTCATCAGCTCACTGTTTGGCATGGCTTGCCTGTGGCAGGCGATCTATTTTCTGGCCAGAAACCCGCAAGCCCAACCGGTGGCCTTTGCTTTCGGCGGCGAAGCCAATCCCAAGGATTACGCCAGATCCCTGGCCGATGCGGGCTTGCTCGGATATCTGGCGTGTCTGGGACTCGCCGTACCCAGCCATGAACTGACGCCTATGGCTTTTCAGTTACAAACGGTCAGCCTCCTTTTTATGGGTTCAGCCATCCTGCCTTTTTACCCTTTAAAAGGTATTTCGGCCTGGGGCATTGGCATACTGCTGCTGACACTCAGCGGTGCACCAAGCTTGTCTGTTGTCCTCGCATCGGGCACGCTTTTCATCTGGAGCAGACATCCTCAATCAACAAAATACCAGGTTCTCTCAATGGGTTTGGTGCTGGCAGCATTGCTGGTCATCGCCTATGAGCTTGATTTATGGAAATGGCGTCTTATGCCGCTCTTCATATTGAATCAGGAATGGAGGCAAGAGTTTGAATTGCTGGTGTGGTACCTGTGGCCGGCCTGGCCATTGGCTGGTTGGACTATTTGGCGCTGGCGCAGTCATTGGTCCAATCAGATCTGGAGCCAGCATCTGGTTTTGCCTATTTTTCTCTTTTCAGCCACCCTCGCTGCAAGTTTACTGACCGAAAACCCGGACAGAACATTGCTGCTGGCGCTGCCCAGTCTGGCTGCACTTGCTTCTTTTGCGCTGCCGACATTCAGCCGGACAGCTGCTGCCCTGGTGGATTGGTTCACTTTGCTGTTTTTCAGCACTGGTGCGATGATAGTCTGGGTGGTATGGATTTCGCTCGAAACCGGAATTCCAGAACAGCCTGCACTGAATGTTTACAAACTCATTCCCGGGTACGTACACCATTTTGATGCGCTGACTTTTTCTATCGCAATCATTTCAACCGGGCTTTGGGTTAAATTGATTCAATGGCGTGTCGGCCGTCATCCGGCAGCCCTATGGAAAAGCATGGTACTTCCCGCTTCCGGTGCAATCGTGTGCTGGATTTTGCTGATGACGCTTTGGCTGCCATTCATAGACCGGGGGCTGAGTTACAAAGCCTGGTCGGAGGATTTGACACGGCAGATCGGCAAACCAGTTTGTGTACATTATTTAGACCTTGATCGCAATCAAATTGCCGGGCTTGGCTACCACGGCAATCTCAGTTTTTTTCCTTTGAACAACCCGTCTCCTGCTTGTGATTGGCTGCTGGTTAATGAAAGATCACATCAGAAATTTAAAACATCGGCTAATCAAGATCTGTGGATGTTGTCCCAAGAATTTAAACGCCCGGGCGATAAAAAAGATTTCTTACATATCTATCATTTGAAAAGCGCACAAAAGCATGACTGAAAGAAAAATTATTCTCAAACATGCAGGCACTGTGCTTGCCGGTCAACTGGCTGTTGTTGCTTTCGGGGTCACAGATACCTTGATAGCTGGAAGATACGACTCTCACGCACTGGCCGTTTTGTCTGTCAGCTCAGCTATTTACATAACGGTCTATGTTGCATTGATAGGTGTGATTCAAGCACTGCTTCCGATGTTTGCAGAACTTTATGGAGCTGAGAAATTTGAAAAAATAGGCGCCATTTTCCGTCAGACACTTTATGTCTGGCTATCCATCAGTGTGATCGGTTTTCTTATTCTTATTTCGCCTTATTTCATATTACATTGGACCCAGGTACCGGTTGAACTGCAAGCGGATATCCAAGCCTATCTGGGTCTGCTTGCATTGGCTTTACCGCCTGCACTGTTCTTCAGGTTGTACAGTTCATTCAATCAAAGCATCGGCAAACCAAGACTGGTCACGTGGTTGCAGATAGGCGGTTTGATCATCAAAATTCCTTTGTCTATTCTGCTGGTTTTCGGTTTTTCTTTTATTCCTGAAATGGGCTTGATGGGTTGTGCGCTTGCCACCGTGATTGTGACTTTTGGCATGGCATTGATCGCTATTGTGTTGATGAAAACAAGCCCGCTTTATGCGCGTTTTGTTTTATGGAAAAAACTCGAAAAACCTGAATGGCTGCAACTCAAGCAAATGGCTCGACTCGGTCTGCCCAATGGATTCAGTGTACTGGTGGAAGTCACCTCGTTCACGTTGATGGCTTTATTCATTGCCAGATTGGGTACAGCCGCTGCTGCCAGTCATCAGATAGCCTCGAACATGACTGCTTTACTTTATATGATTCCTCTGTCTTTTTCGATTGCCATCAGTGCTAGGGTCAGTTTCTGGATAGGATCTGGTAATTTTCTGAAAATGCGGGAGGCAGTGATAATCGGCTTTCAGTTGATCGGCCTCGAAGCTGTATTGATGGCAACCATACTCTGGTTGTTCTCGCGTGAAATAGCCTTGCTGTATACCAAGGATCCTGTTGTCTCTGACATTGCCGCAGAGTTACTTATATTGATCGGTTTTTATCACCTGGGAGATGCCTTGCAAACGATTTGTTTTTTCGTTCTGCGCAGCTTCAAAATCACCTTGGTTCCCATGCTTTTGTACAGCGTTATGTTGTGGGGAGTAGGCTTAAGCGGAGGATATCTTCTGGCGTATATCGGGTTGCCGGGCATTGCAGCCATGCAATCACCTCATGCATTCTGGATAATGAGCATATTGGCTCTGGCAATGGTCAGTATCAGCTTGGTGTATATGGTCTGGCACAACACAAAAGCCAGAGTTTCTCAAATGGATTCGGTTTGATTCACAGTTTCTTTTTTCTGAAACCGGTAACGCGCGGCAGGAAAATGCAAGGAAAACTTCGAACCCTGATTCAATTTACTTTCTATTTCAAGCGAGCCACCATGTCGTTGTATCACGTGCTTGACAATCGCCAGGCCCAGACCGGTACCGCCGGTATCGCGTGAACGGCTTCTGTCAATGCGGTAAAATCGCTCGGACAAGCGGGAAAAATGCTCTGGTGCAATGCCCGGGCCGGTGTCTTCCACACTGAAAACCGCCTCATCAGAAGTCCGCGTCCATTTGACTCTGATTTGACCTCCTGCCGGTATGTAGCGGATTGCATTGCTGATCAAATTAGAGAAAGCACTGATTAACTCAGTTTTATTTCCTGCTATCTCATCTTCCAATGAATCTGGGTGCATTTGAAAAGCCAATTTCTGCCTGTTTTTGGATGAAGGGTGTAGCCGTTCCGACAAGCCCTGAGCTTCTTCTTCACATGATTTGAAAAGATCTGCCACCGCAATCCAATCACGTTGTCCCGGAAACGGGCTTCCTTCCAGCCGAGAAAGCGTCAGCAAATCATCAACCAGAGATTTAAGCCGATTGGACTGGTGTTCCATCAAAATCAGATATTTTTCTCTTATACTATCATTCAAAAACAGGGTCTGTAAAGTTTCAATAAACCCCGACAGAACAGTCAAGGGTGTGCGGATCTCATGAGACACATTCGCCACGAAATCCCGGCGCATGGTTTCTGCTTGTTCGATCAATGTCACGTCCCGCGACAAAAGCAACATTCTTCCATCACCATAGGGGAATAACTGGATGCCCAGTTTATGAGGTCTGTCAATACGATGCAAACGACCTTCAATAATGACTTCGTGATCAAAAGATTTAGAGTGAACGTATTGGCTGAATGCAGGGCTGCGCAACATATTGCCAATCAATTGTTGAACATCAATTCTGGGATCCAGACCTAAATGCCTGGATGCAGTTTGATTGCTCCATTGAATACGCGAATCACTGTCCAGAATCACCACTCCGTGCGGGGAGGCTTGCACAGCTGCGAGCAATTGCCGCAAACTTTCTTCACTGGCCTGCCGCTGATTGTCCTTGAGCTTGATCAACCGCAGAATGCGGTCACCTGTATCGCCCCAGACCCCGCTGAAACGGAGATTGGCATCAAGCTCGGTCCGCCTGAGCCATTCCAGCAACCTGCTGCCTTGCCACAGGTTATAAATGTGAAGAATGGAAACAGCCGCCAACATGCCGATCAAGCTGTTTTGCAAAGATTTCCCATCTGATGGCCAAACAATACCTGTTAAAGCTCCGAGAAAAGCGCAGAAAAAAAACTGATAAGTCGACCAATCATGTCGGACAGCTTATAAGATCAAATGGAAGGATGTTAAGTAAAACGATAGCCTACGCCCCGGACGGTTTCAATCATATTACCAGCATCACCCAGCGCTTCTCTCAGTCGCTTGATATGCACATCAACAGTTCTTTCCTCGATAAAAATATGGTCACCCCAGACTTTGTCCAGCAATTGGGATCTGGAATGAACTCTTTCCGTATGGTGCATCAAAAAATTAAGGGTGGATTCAAGTTCGAAGCGCAACGCGCTTGAGTGATTGATGAAACACCTCTGCGGGTGTTTTGAATCCCAATCTTTTTCTTGGTCTGTTATTCAATCTGTCTTGAATCATTCTAATTTCCTCATCACTGACCGTAGACATGGCGC
>SHXP01000057.1 GCA_009693225.1 Limnohabitans sp.
TCTGCAAAAGTCACCGCATAAGTCATCCACAGGCCTGACTCAAGCGTTACAGGTAGATGAAACAAACCACCTTTGCCAACACTGGATTTGAATTGGTCACCAAGCGTACTCGAAAGCGTTAGTTTTTGGAGGAGATGAATCTGGTTGTGCCATGGACGGAATTGGTTGATCTGATTCAGTCTCATGTTCCTGTGAGTAAGACAGGCAGACTGCCGTTTCCTGTGACCACCATGCTGCGCATTCATTTCATGCAGCAATGGTTTGGACTTAGCGACCCGGCCATGGAAGAGGCCTTGCATGACATGGCGCTGTTTCGTGAGTTCGCGCAACTTGATGCAGGTGCTACCAGGTTGCCCGATGAGTCCACTGTCCTGAGGTTTCGCCATTTGCTTGAAGCACATCAGTTGGCCGTACAAATGCTGGCTAGAGCATGCGTTTCGAGTGATCAAGTGTCAATTTGGATACCGCAAGACTCGCTACCGTGGCTTGGCAAAGAACACCGCGCAACTCATCATGCTGTTTGCACTGAGCAATTTGTGGATGGTGAGGAAACGAATCCTGGTCGCCAATGGGTGAGTGCGACCAAAACAGGGGTAAAGCCCTCAGTGAGGGAAGAAATCGCTTCAAAATGCTCAAAAAGAGAGTGACTTTTCAATCAGTTCATTGCAAATTTCACATGGTGATGATTTGCTGACCGAGATCTTTTTTAAACAGGGTTTTTCAGACCATCCCTAAATACAGTGCCGCATGAGCGCAGCTTTGTTTATGCGCTTAGCTGCTGCTCCAGATCGTGCAGAACCTGGTAACAAGGTAACACTTGCGCGACACTGCCGTTCGGTTCGCGGTCTTCGCGGATAGCGGCAAAAAACTCGCGATCCTGTAACTCGATGCCGTTCATCGACATCGCCACCTTGGACATATCCATTTTTTCATCTTTGCCGTTAAACAAATCGTCATATCGCGCAATGTACGTGGCCGTGTCGCCGATGTAGCGGAAATACGTGCCTAGCGGCCCGTCGTTGTTAAAGCTCAAGCTGAGCGTGCAAATCGCGCCATTGGCCGCTTGCAACTGAATGCTCATGTCCATGGCGATGCCAAGCGTCGGGTGAATAGGCCCTTGCAGCGCATTGGCCTTCACCACCGGGCTGCCAGCTTGGTAGGCGAACAAATCCACCGTGTGCGCCGCGTGATGCCACAGCAAATGGTCGGTCCAGCTGCGCGGCTGACCTAGCGCGTTCATTTTGGTGCGGCGGAAGAAATAGGTTTGCACATCCATCTGGTGGATGCTGAACTGACCGGACTGGATTTGCTGGTGCACAAACTGGTGACTGGGGTTGAAACGCCGCGTGTGGCCGCACATGGCGACTAGGCCGGTTTGCTTTTGCAACTCCAGCACCTGCGCGCCTTCGCGGTACACATCGCACAACGGAATTTCAACCTGCACATGCTTGCCGGCGTTCAAACAGGCGATAGACTGCGAAGCATGCATTTGCGTGGGCGTGCACAAAATGACCGCGTCCACCTCCATGATGGCCAGGCTTTCGTTCAAATCGGTGGTGACATGGGCAATGTCGTATTTATCGGCCACTTCCTGGGTTTTAACCAATTCACGCCCGATCAACGACACCACTTCCACGCCGTCGATCAGCTTGATGCCGTCCAGGTGCTTGATGCCGAATGCGCCGGCACCGGCAAGGGCTACTTTGATGCTATTACTCATACGTTCTCCAAAATCAAGTGCCCGACCGCCGTATTACTCGCCGGCACATGGTAGAAACGGTGCTTCACCTGCGGTGCCGTGCCGCCGCTGACGTCACTCATGGCGCCTCTGGCTATCAACCACATCACCAGCTCTATCCCTTCGCTGCCGGCTTCGCGCACATAGTCGATATGCGGCATCTGTGCCAGACCGGCGGGGTCGGCGATCAAGCGATCTAAAAACGCGTTGTCAAACTGTTTGTTGATCAGCCCCGCGCGCGGCCCCTGCAACTGATGGCTCATGCCGCCGGTGCCCCAGATCTGCACATTCAAGTCCCCGTCAAAGCTGTTCACTGCTTTGGCTATCGCCTTGCCCAGGTTGAAACAGCGCTGACCACTGGGCACGGGGTATTGCACCACGTTGACCGCAAACGGAATCACCGGGCAGGGCCAGGCCTGCGGCTGGCCGCACATCAGCGAGAGCGGCACGGTCAGGCCGTGGTCCACGTCCATTTTGTTGACAATAGTCAGATCAAAGTCCTGCTGTATCACCGACTGCGCGATATGCGCGGCGAGTTCGGGTCGGCCTTGCACCACCGGCACCGGGCGCGGACCCCAACCTTCGTCCGCCGGTGTGTATTGCGCGGCTGTGCCGATGGCAAAGGTCGGGATCATGTCCAGGCTGAACGCAGTGGCGTGGTCGTTGAACACCAGAAAAATCACGTCCGGCGTGTTGTGCTTCATCCATTGTTTGGAATATTCATAACCGGCGAACACCGGCTGCCAATACGGTTCTTGCGTCTTGCCCATGTCCAGCGCCGCGCCGATGGCGGGCACGTGCGAGGTGTATACCGATGCGCTGATGCGTGCCATGTTTATGCGCCTCCTGCGCGGCCCTGGGGCTGTTTGTGCGCCTGCGCGCTGCCGTCTTCGCCGATGTAACGGTTGCCCTCCACTGAGCGGCCGCCGTTGATCATCATGTCCCGGTATTCGTCTTCGCTCATGCCGGTCATGCTGCCGGCCATTTGCTGAAAGCTCTTTCCGTCAGTCGCGCCTATCCTGGCCAGAAAATAAATATTGCCGCCGGTGCGTATGCACCAGTTCAAATCCCTCGCCAGCACCGCCTGCTTTTGCTCTTCGGTCATGGCCGATTCGTCCAGGTAAGCGCGTTCATCCGCTTTGAAGCGGGTGCGGTTTTCCGCCTTCATCAGCGACATGCAGAACTGGTTCAACCCATAGCCTTTGCGCGATTGCTCCATGTCGAACACGGTCGTGCCCGGTACGTCCAGGTAAGGTTTATCCAGTGCCATATTTCAGTTTCCCATCAGTTCTGGCCAATACAAACGTGTCGGGTTATCGACCAGCAACTTGCGCTGCAAGTCCTGCGTCACCGCGATCTGCGGGATGAAATCGACCAGCAGTCCGTCGTCAGGCATGTGGTCTTTCAAATTTGGGTGCGGCCAGTCGGTGCCCCACAGCACCCGGTCCGGAAAACTCTCGACCACCTGGCGCGCAAACAGCACGACGTCGCGGTAGGGCGCGTCTTCGCCATGCAATGCTTTGGGCCCACTCAGGCTCAAGCGTTCGGGGCAGGACACTTTGCTCCACACGTTCGGGTGCTCGCGCATGAAGCGCATGAACAGGCTGAACTCGGGGCCGTTCAAAGGCTTGGCCACATTAGGCCGGCCCATGTGATCAACCACCACCGTGGTGGGCAAGGCGGTGAAGAAATCCCACAACTCGGGCAGGTCCACCGCCTCGAAATAAATCACCACATGCCAGCCCCAGGCTTTGATTCGCGAGGCGATCTCCATCAACTCGTCTTTGGGCGTGAAATCGACCAAGCGTTTGACGAAGTTGAATCGCACGCCGCGCACACCAGCGTCGTGCATGCTTTGTATCTCTGCGTCGCTGATGCTACGCCTGACAGTGGCCACGCCGCGCGCGCGTCCTACAGAACGCAACAATGCATCAACCAGGGCACGGTTGTCCGCGCCGTGGCAGGTGGCTTGCACGATGACGTTTTTGTCAAAGCCCAGGTGATCGCGCAAGGCAAACAACTGCGCCGCAGACGCATCACAGGGTGTGTACTTTCGCTCAGGCGCATAGGGAAAGCTGTCGCCGGGGCCGAACACATGGCAGTGCGCGTCCACCGCATCGGCGGGCAGCACAAAGCGGGGTTGGGCTGGGCCGTCGTACCAATCCAGCCAGCCGGTGGTTTTGGTGAATTCGTCTGTCGTGGGTTTGCTCATGCTGTTGACTTCTTGTTGTTGGAATACCAGTGCAATAAACGGTCGGCTTCGCTGCGCCAGTCTGCGCTGCGTGCAAAACCTGTTTCGCCGCGCGTGCCGAACACGCCTGCATCTGCCAGATCGGCCATGTGCGCCTGCCGCTCTGCTGTGCCCTGCGACAGCCAGGGCGTGAGGCCGGCCTCTTGCACGGTGAGCGCGACTTCGCGCATCTCTTCGCTGCGGCGGCGACCGTGTTCGATGACACGCTGGAAAAAAACGCGGCCTGTTTTTCCCAATCGATGTAGGGATAGGTTTCATACAGGGACGCGATGACCGCGTCTTCCACACCATATTGACGCGCGGTGGTCAGGCTTTCAATCACCATGGCTTCCATGCCTTTGACCATGATGCTGCGCGACATCTTGGTGGTCGACGCCACGCCCAGCTGTTCGCTGGCGACCGTGGTTTTGAATCTGATTTGGTTTAACGCGGGCGACAACGAAGCGGCAAATGCGCCGCTGAGCAGCATAGGCACCTGAATGCGGTGCGGCGGCAAACTGGTCATGACCGCCGCTTCGACATAGCGCGCGTCTGCGCCGTCAATCACAGCAGCAGCAGCCAGCTTGGTGCCCGGCGATGCGGAATTGAGATCCAGAAAAAACGCCTGCGGCAGCATATGCGGCGCGCAGGCTTTGGCGGCGGCCAGGGTCTGGCTGGCGGTGACCGCACAAATCACCAAGTCGCTGCGGGCGCAAACATCTGCATACGAGGACTGCAGTTGCACGCCGAATGATTGTGCGTGCGCCTTCATCGCATTGATCTGTGGAGGACTTGAAAAATCCTCGTCTGTAGCCGCAGCAATATTCAATTTGATGCCGTATGCACAGACAGTCACCGCTTTAGCGCGCAAGTCTTCAGTCAGGATGCGAGCGACTTCGCCGTAGCCGATGAGGCCGATACGCCACAGCAGCGGGTCTGAGGAAATGGCTGAAGACAACGACATGCCGCGATCAATCGATGTATTTCAAACCGGCCTTCTCCAGGCCTTCGCGCATCTTGTACATGTCCAGCCCGAGCTCACCGGCGGCCAGCCGGCGGCGTTTATCGCCTTCGTGGGACTCGCGTTCGGCGGCGGCTCTGGCCACTTCGTCAGCGATGGATGCGGGAACGACGACCACACCATCGTCGTCGGCGACGATGACGTCCCCCGGGTTGACCGCCGCGCCGGCGCAGACCACCGGCACATTGACCGAGCCGAGCGTGGCCTTGATCGTGCCCTTGGCGCTGATGGCGCAGCTCCACACCGGGAAACGCATCTGCGTGAGATCGGCGACGTCGCGCACGCCGGCGTCTATCACCAGTGCGCGCACACCACGCGCCATGAAAGATGTAGCCAGCAGGTCGCCGAAATAACCATCGGTACACGGCGCAGTGATGGCGGCCACCACGATATCGCCGGGTTGGACCAGCTCTGCGACCACGTGCATCATCCAGTTGTCGCCCGGGTGCAGCAACACAGTGACGGCTGTCCCGCTGACGCGCGCACCCGCGTAGACGGGACGCATGACGGTGTTCATCAGGCCGAGGCGGCCCATGGCTTCGTGCACCGTGGCCACGCCGTATTGACCGAGTTGGTCGGTCACGGCCTGGCCGGCACGCACGATATTGCGTTTAACGGTTCCGAGCGGGTAATGCATATCAAACACCTTTCTGTTTCAAACGCGCGTCCAGGCGTGAGAAGACGCGACGCGCATTGGTCTCAAAGATCTGATAACGGTCAGCCTCCGACAGCAATGTGCTGGCGGCGATGTATCGCTTGGTGTCGTCAAAATAATGACCGGTCTGCGGGTCGATGCCACGCACCGCACCAATCATCTCGGACGCAAACAACACGTTCTTCACCGGTATGACGGTGTTGAGCAAGTCAATGCCCGGCTGGTGATAGACGCAGGTATCAAAATAAATATTGTTAAGCAGATGCTCTTCGAGCAGCGGTTTTTTCAGCTCCTGCGCCAGACCGCGAAAACGGCCCCAGTGGTAAGGCACGGCGCCGCCGCCGTGCGGGATCAGAAACTTCAGTGTCGGAAAGTCTTTGAACAAATCGCTAGTCAGGCATTGCATGAAGGCCGTGGTGTCGGCGTTCAAATAATGTGCGCCGGTGGTGTGAAAACACGCGTTGCAACTGGTGGACACATGGATCATGGCCGGCAGGTCGTACTCGACCATTTTTTCGTAAATCGGGTACCAGTGCTTGTCGCTCAGGGGCGGGCTGGTCCAGTGGCCGCCGGACGGGTCCGGGTTCAGGTTGATGCCGACCGCGCCGTATTCCTTGACGCATTTCTCCAGTTCGGGAATGCAAGTGGCCGGGTCGACGCCGGGCGACTGCGGCAGCATGGCCACCGGCACAAAGTGTTCAGGAAACAAAGTGGACACCCGGAAACACAGTTCATTGCAAATCGCCGCCCAGGTGGATGACACGGCAAAGTCGCCGATGTGGTGTGCCATGAAGGACGCGCGCGGCGAGAACAGCGTGATATCGCAGCCCCGCTCTTTCATCAAGCGCAGCTGGTTGGTTTCGATGCTGTGACGCAAATCATCATCGCTGATCTTCAGCTCGGACGGCTGCGGCATCTGCGCCGGATTCTGTATGCCCGCGATCTGGCGGTTGCGCCAATCGTCAAGCGCCTTGGGCGCGGTGGTGTAGTGACCGTGACAATCGATGACCAGACTCATTCTTAACTCCTGAAAACCCAAGCATTGAAGAACCAGGGCATTGTCTGACAGACGGCAGAAACCGCACCCGCCGCCGCGAGTTGCGGCCCGAAAGGCATAGGTTCACCGGCTTTCAAATAACCGCGTAGACGCCACCACACAGCCAGCAGTACACCGCTGAAAGAAGCGAGTAAAACCAGCATGGGCAAGGCCAGCCAGCCCAGCCAGGCACCCAGGGCGGCGAGCAGTTTGTAATCGCCCTCGCCCATGCCTTGTTTGCCGGTCGCGGCACAGAACACGGTTTGCACCAGCCACAACACGCCATAGCCGAGTGCCGCACCCCAGACACTTTGTTCCAGCGACAGATTGATCACGCCTGCTGAAGCCAGTAATATGCCGGCCCACATCAACGGCAAGGTCAGGCTGTCGGGCAGCAACATGGTGTCGGCGTCGATCAAGGAAAGCGCCAGCAGCACGCTCGCAAAACCGGCCCAGGCCAAGGCAGCCCAGCCCAGGCCCCAATGCCAGGCGCAAAAAGCCCAGACCACGGCCACGGCGATTTCCACCAGCGGATAACGCCAGGACACCCTGGCGTCGCAATGCGCGCAACTGCCTCTCAAAAAAACAAAACTCAGTACCGGCACCAGGTCGCGAGCACGCAGCGGTGTGCGGCAAGAAGTGCAGTGTGAAGCGGGCGTCGCCAGACTGAATGCGGGCTGATCGACAGCAGGCCGGCCCGCAAGCTCTTCGCATTGCTGCTCCCACTCGCGCTGCATCATCTGCGAAAGCCGCCAGACCACTACATTGATAAAGCTGCCGATTTGCACACCCACCAGTGCCGCGACCACCGGCCATAACCATGGCAGTGTGTAAAACACATCCATCACATCATTCTCACCAGCCACAAACATATCCCGGGGGAAAACAGCAGCAACAGCAAACGCAACGCATCCCACGCGAGAAACGGAAACACGCCTTTATAGGTTTCCGACATCGGCACTTCACGCGCCAGATTGTTAACCACATACACATTCAATCCGACGGGTGGTGCGATCAAACCGATACCGACTGTCATCAACACCAATATGCCGAACCAGATGGCTTTGAGATCGGGTGGCAAGCCCCATAAATCGAGTTGCATGACGGCCGGGAAAATAACCGGTATGGTCAACAATAACATGGACAGCTCGTCCATCACGCAACCGAGCACGACGTATAAAACCATCACCGTCATCACCACCACAACGGGCGCAACCGGCAGATGTGTGACCCAGTCGGCCACCCGGGTCGGCATGGCAGACAAGGCCAGCGCCGCGTTCATCATGTCGGCACCCAGAAAAATCATGAACACCATGGCGCTGGTTTCTGCAGTACTGAGCAATGCCCGGCGCATGGCGCCGGCATTGAGTTCGCCGCGCAGCATGCCGACCGCAAAGGTCATCAAAGCGCCAATGGCTGCACCTTCGGTGGGTGAAAAAATACCGCCGTAAATTCCACCGAACACCACCAGAAAAATCATCAGAATCGGCCATATCTTCCAAAGTGCAGACCTGCGCACGGAGGGACTTGCTTTTTCTGACGGTGGCGCCAGCCCGGGACGCCATTTGCAATAGACCGCGATCACCACCAGGTAGCCCAATGCAGCCAGAATGCCCGGAACAATGGCCGCAGCAAATAATTTGGCGATATTCTGCTCGGTCAATATGGCGTAAACCACCAGCGGCACCGAAGGAGGTATCAGTATGCCTAGTGTGCCCCCGGTAGCCAGGGTGGCGGTGGATAAACGCCCCTGGTAACCGTGGGCCTTCATTTCGGGATAAGCCACCTGCGTGATGGTGGCAGATGTGGCAACCGAAGAACCGCACACCGCACCAAAGGCTGCTGCACTCAAAATGGCTGCCATGGCCAGACCGCCGCGCACATGGCCGATGAAGGCCGATGCGGCGCGAAACAAGTCACGGCTCAAACCGCCTTGCGTGGCGAAATTGCCCATCAATAAAAACAAAGGAATGACGCTCAATTCATACACGGTCAAACGCGCCACTGCGCTGCCCTTGAGCAGATTGAACAAAGCCATTTCATTATTAATGGCCCAATACCCCAAGGCACCGGGAATGAACATGGCGGCAGCAATCGGCACGCGCACAGCCATCAATATCAGCATCAGGGCGAACATGCAGAGCCCGATCACGGCGGGGGAGTTCATGCGGACTCGCTTTGTAAATCAGCCATGGAAGACCCGCCGGCAAGTAGCCATGCTTGGGACAAGGAGACACATGCGGCCAGCGCCAGGCCGGGGGCCAGGCAGACATAGGCACACCACATAGGCAAGCCCAGAATCATGGTTGATTCAAAAGACGCGTAAGCGTCGACGGCGCCCGCGCTTGAGCGCCAGGACATGACCGCGTACATCGCGGCAAGCAACAGGTTGCCGGCGGCATCCAGCCGGGATACGGTTTGTTGAGATGCTTTTTGTGTGAAGAAGTCCACCAGAATATTGCCGCCGCGCACCTGGCACCAGGGCAGACAAAGCGACAAGGACAGTGCAATACCCATTTGCACCATCTCGACGTCACCCTGAACAGGGGATCGAAACAAGGCGCGACCGATGACACTCCAGGTCGTCACGGCTCCTATGAACAAGGCAAGTGCTGTGCCTGCCAAGGCACACCAGGCGCTGAGTCTATTCAATGCGCGCATCACTTGCGGTGCTTGGCCAGCAAATCTGTGGCGTCCTGCAATAACTGCCAGCCATTCAAACCGCGCTTGCCAACTTCGTCAAACCATTCTTCACGCAGCGGAGCCGCCGCCCTCATCCAGTTTTCTGTTTCAGCAGCGGACAGCACCAGAATGGTATTTCCGTGTGTTTGAGCAGTTTTACGACCCACGTCCTGGCTCTCATCCCAAATCTTTCCGATCTGTTTTGAAAAAGCAGCACCGCTGTTGTGGTCGATGACGGTTTTCAAATCGGCCGGCAAGCTGTCGTATTTCGCCTGATTCATTGCAAAAATAAACACTGCTGAATACATGGACGGTTTGGAGGGATGGGTTTCAGTATGAAACTTTGTCATCTCCTGTAGCTTGAAACCGGGGATCACTTCCCATGGAAGCAAAAACCCATCAATGGTGCCCTTGGACAAAGCGTCTGCTACCGCAGGCACCGGCATGCCCACAGGGGTTGCGCCAAGTTTGGCCAGCAACTTATTGGTCAATCGCGTCGGTGCACGCATCTTGAGGCCTTTGAAGTCGTTCAGTGTTTTAATTTGTCTGGAAGCGGTGTGTGCGTAACCTTCGTCATGCACCCAGACCGCCAGAATCCTGGTGCCGGGGAATTCCTTGAGCGCGTTTTTTTGTAAATAGTCCCAGGCAGCGGAAGCAGCCACCTCGGCGGAGTTGGTGAGGAAGGGCAGCTCAAAGACTTCCATCGAAGGAAAGCGTCCGGCGGTGTAACCGGGTAAGGTCACCACAATGTCGTCGACGCCGTCGCGCACCCGGTCGACCAGTTGTGCAGGTGTACCGCCGCCGGACATGGCCGGCAGCAACTGGCACTTCATGCGGTTTTTAGATTCAGCAGCAATCTTGTCGCACCAGGGGCCGATGACCCGGTTGGGAGCCATGGCCGTGGTCGGCCAGATATGGTGGAACTTCAAAACCACATCCTGAGCGGAGGAGACCAGTGAGGCGAACAGCATCGACACAAAAATGACGGGCAAACGCAGTTTGATTGACATCACGTCCTTTAAAAAAATGGAATCGGCTTCAAATGGGTCAAGCAGCCGATCGATGGTTGACTATACCTTTCAGTCAGGTCATTCATGAAGCCGCGGCAGTGTGCAAGGCACCGGGCGCGGCCGGTTTCAATTTGCTTCATGGACTGCGGCGGCGTATCAGGCGCACACCAGGCATGCTGTCGAGATCGGTATGGCGCATGGCCTCGCTCAGATTGCGTTGCGCCAGACGCGAATGCTCACGCATGATGGCCTCGGCGCGTGTGCCTTCGCGTTGTTCAATGGCTTGCAGCACCTGACGGTGCTGGTCCTGGGCGACGATCAGCATATCGCGTGACTTCGGGCTGTTGGCCTGGCTGACGACAAAACCCGAAGGAGACGCAAACGGCAATCCGGCAACGCGCTCCCATTCGCGACGCAGTACCTCGCTGCCGGCCATTTCTTGCAGCAATGCATGGAATTTTTCATTCTGCGTCACATATTCGATGAAGGCTTCTTCATTCAGGCTGTCGGCCGACAGCAGTTGATCTATCTGCATCAGACACTCGCGTGCCTCAGTCAACAGCAGCGGCACACAACCGCGCTCGGCGGCCAGGCGCGCGCACAGGCCTTCGACCGTGCCGCGCAATTCGATGGCATCTGAAACATCGCGTTCGCTGAAAGAGCGCACCGCATAGCCACCGTTGGGCAGG
>SHXP01000058.1 GCA_009693225.1 Limnohabitans sp.
GCAAACGCTCATGCGTTACGTGGCCTTGTACAACCATCAATTACCCCAGTCGGCGCTCAAGAGTAAAACCCCGATGAGGGCCATGAAAGACTGGTACGCTTCGCACCCTCATTTGTTGACGAAGCGTCCGTACGATCATCCGGGATGCGGCAGCTAGATAAATTATTATTATCGATATTGCCAAAGTGGTTTCCGCATATAAGGGCTGATAACAAACTCAAATTGAACTGGCTGGCAAGAGATGCGCAAGTGGTGCGTGAATATAAGCAAGTCAAACTTGCGCACAGAAAAATTTCCGCAGGACTTGCGGCCTGGATTATCGAACAAGGGAAACAAGCCATCAGCACAGCCGAGCAATGGCAAAAACCCTCGCTGCTGATGTATGCCGGCCAGGACAGACTGGTCAACCCTCAAGGCAGTGCATTATTTGCCAAAAAAGCACCACCAGACTTGCTGCATACACTTTGCTTCAATGTCATGTATCACGAAATATTCACTGATCCGGAAAGAGGGCTGGTGCTGACCAAAATGATCGATTGGCTGGACAGGCGTTATGCCTGACATCAGATCAATCGCAGTGAAAGCTACAGTGACTTACAATAGCTGTGCCAAAACGCTAATAGGAGCAGTCTCAGAACGCAGGACAAAAGGTCCGAGGCTCGCAGGAATAAAACCATGTTCTATCGCAGCCGATTCTTCCTCGGCCGTGAATCCGCCCTCGGGGCCGCATAGCAAAGTCACGCTTGTTCTTGCCGAAGGCCAGAGATCACGCCAGCCTCGTGCTTCAGAGTGTAATGACAGGATGATATTGAGACCTTCCGAATGGAGCGCCAGAGAATCAAGATAGTCGTTCCAGCTCAAGGGCAAATCAATCAAAGGCAGTTGGTTGCGGCCGGATTGGGCACAGGCAGCC
Organism: Limnohabitans sp.; assembly: GCA_009693225.1. GTDB lineage: Bacteria > Pseudomonadota > Gammaproteobacteria > Burkholderiales > Burkholderiaceae_C > Limnohabitans. Next base: position 914 of record SHXP01000058.1, read on the forward strand.
TGAGCAATACCCTTCCAGTGTTCTACCCGTTTAACCGCTCTCTCACCGTTCAAGCGCGACACGGTTCGCTGCGTCATCAAAGGCGTGATGCGGCTAACACCAAGCTCGGTGGATTTCTCAATCAGCCAATCCATTCTTTCATTGGTAGGCATACCGATAGCTATGTGTGTGAAATACTCAGGCCCGGTGCTGTTGTAAGTTTCGATGATGCTTACTTCGACACTGTGTCTGCCCATCTGACCAATATGCGCCAGCGCCGCGTTACCGCTGCCATTGAACAATTCAATCTGCATACCCGGTTGCAAACGCAATACCTGAACATGTTTGATGGCGGAGTCATTCAAGCGCAAAGACTGACCGGGTACAAACAATGCGGGGAAAAATATTCTGTGACGGGACATCACAGGCGCCCGAAAGCATAAGAGACGGCTGGGCTGCTGCCCTCAATCCTGTCAAGTAAACGCAGCAAAGGGAACAATTCACGGTATCTCGACGCAGTGGCGCGTAGATAGCCGATAAACCTGGGCGTATCGGTAAGGTATTTGGGTTTCTGGTCACGCAGGCTTAAGCGGGAGAAAATTCCGGCGACCTTCAAGTGCCTTTGTAAACCCATCCATTCGACTGCACGGTAAAAAGAGCCGAAATCAGAATGCCAGTCTTCGAAATCCATCAAGCCGGCCGCACGTGCTTTGTGCCAATAGCGTACGGTGATGTCCAGGCAAAAATCCTCATCCCAGCTGATGAATGCATCACGCATCAAACTGGCGATGTCGTAGGTGAGCGGGCCGTAAACTGCGTCTTGGAAATCAAGCACACCTAATCGCGAGTTGCCGGGATCGTCGCAAACCATGAGATTACGCGGCATGAAATCCCGGTGAACAAACACACTCGGCCCCAGCAGGTTGGTGTGGACAAGTTGGTCATAAATCGAATAAAGGATACGCTGTTGCTCTGAATCCAGGCTCAATTGCCGGTGACCGTTGACGTACCATACTTCAAACAGTGAGAGTTCTCGACGCAGCAATTGGTCGTCATACGGGGGAAGAACCCCCGGTTTTGAAAAACGTTGCCATAAAACCAGTGCATCTGTGGCCTGTTCGAACAACGTCAATCGTTGGGTGGTGTTTGTGTCGGCAAAGTGTTGCATCATGGTTTGACTTCCCAGATCTTCCAGCAACATGAATCCATGGGCGGCATCCCAGTCAAGTATATGGGGCGCGCGCAAGCCGGCCTCGATCAACAAATGCACTATGTCGACAAAAGCCTGGCAGTTTTCTTTCTCAGGCGGCGCATCCATGAGAATGAATGTATAGTGATCAGAATCAATTCTGAAATATCTTCTGAAACTGGCATCAGCGGATGCGCTGCGTATGCTGTGGGCCAGCAGGCCATGGCTGGATGTGAGTGAAGAAAGCCAGTCAGAAAAGAAAAAAAGCCGCTCAGGATCATCCCAGCCCAAAACGTTAATAGCGTCCGCGCCTCTCAAATCAATAGGTTTGTCTGGGTCAGTTCTGCTCATGGATAATCTCAATTCTACAAACAGCGCTTTTTTTCGCGCCTTTTTCCTTATGCGACTGCATTTTGCCTTGAACCAACTCTTAAGGAGTGTTTTTTGCTGTACCTTGTGGGCCGGTAAAGCATATGCACAATTGCTCAATCCCGCTCTGCAAAGCAGTGAAGACTTGAACCAACCTGAGAATCAGTCTGTATGTATTGAAGATAAATCCACATACAGTACCCCAGTTGAAGCCATCAAACTCAAGCCCAGTGCCGGATTGAACCCCCGGCGCAAGGCTTCTGAAATACGGCTGCAGCCGGTCTTTGTCGAATCAGACAATTTGAATGGCCGAAGCGATCTGGATGTCACCATGGATGGCGGTGTGCGGATAAGGCGAGGAGAAACGCTTATCAAAGCTCAAAGAATTGAGTATTTTCAACCCAATGACCAGACCAAAGCAAACGGCAAGGTTTATATGAATCGCGGCGGAAACATTTTCACTGGCAGTGTGCTTGATATGAAAGTGGATGCCATGGACGGTTTTATGCTCGAACCTGAGTTTTTCTTTCTTAGGGGAGGCGGTCAGGGCATTGCAGAAAAAATGCAATTCATCAATGAAAAAAAATCCGTTGCCGATAAAGTAATTTACACCAGTTGTAAAAGAAAGCCAGGGCCGGACTGGTTTCCGGAGTGGTTCATGAAAGCAGATCAAATCAGTTTTGACCAGGACAGCAATGAAGCCGTGGCCAAAAATGCACAATTGTTTTTTTTCGGTGTACCTATACTGGCTTCGCCGGTATTGAGTTTTCCGCTCAACAGCGAAAGAAAATCAGGGTTTCTGGCACCGACATTTTTTCTGGATAACCTGGGTGGTTTAGAAATGAGCCTGCCGTATTACGTCAATCTCGCGCCAAACAGGGACTACACCATCACCACCACGCCTATGACTCGACGAGGAGTCTTGTTCAGTAATGAACTGCGTTATTTGGAGAGAAAAGCGCCGCAACAACCCTTTGAAGGAATCTCCCTGTTTGAATACATGCCGGCAGATCAGTTGCGTGGCAGTGATCGCTGGGGATTGAGTTTTCAACACAACGGCTGGGCGGATGAAAAACAAGGGCTTAACTTTACGTTTGATATTAACCTGGTCAGCGACGACAACTATTGGAGCGACTTCACCAACCTCAATATGGGCGCCAACAACAAGCTGGTGCAACGAATTTTGCCCAGTACATTCAAGCTGGGAAAAGGTTGGGGAACATTGGCCGCAAACGTGAATGTAACGCAATGGCAAACCCAGCAGGGTACAGATTCGAGTACAGCAATAGCTGCGCCGTTTGATAAATTGCCGCAATTGACACTGAATTACCTGCGCTCGGATATGGAGGGTTTTGATTGGACTGTTTATGTGGATTTGACGCATTTCAGCGTGAACCGGAATTTTTATTGCGGTTTTTTCTCAACCAGTGCCTATTGCAATCAGAAAAATGCATTGCGGCTCGTGGCCAATAACGCCCTCAGCCGGACGTTCCTCACCAATTACGGATACATCACGCCAAAGCTGACCGTGAGCGCGCGACAATATCAATATGAAGAAACATACAAAGGTACCTACGGCACCAGAGCTGATGCCAGTAGTGATAGCGTAGTGTTGCCTACATTCAGCCTGGATACAGGTGCCGTGATGGAAAGACCTTTGCAATTATTCAATGCAAGCTGGACTCAGACCATAGAGCCCAGGGCATTTTATGTGTACACGCCTTACCGTTATCAAAGCGATTTACCTAATTACGACACCGGCAGCAATGACTTCAATTTTGCAACAATTTTTACAGAGAATTCGTATTCAGGACAGGATCGTATTTCTGATTCCCATACTTTCACCCTTGGCGGGACATCGCGAATGATTAACCCTGAAACGGGCGCAGAGGGTGCGCGTTTTGGACTGGCACATCGTTACCGATTTGCAGAACAACAAGTCCTGCTGACACCGGACAGTACAACGGCCCGTTCAGGCTATAGCAATATCCTGGGCGGCGCGAGCCTTTATTTAACGCCCAAACTGACATTTGACAGCTTATTGCAATACAACTATGAAGAAGGCCGTTCTGAACGCAAATCTTACGGATTCAGATACAACCCCAGTGGTTATCGCGTCATCAACACTGCTTACCGTTATCAGTACCAATCCTCTGAGGTTGTTGATGTCAGCTGGCAGTGGCCTTTGAATGATCTGTGGCGTGACATAGGCGTAGACCCAAGACAGGGGCAGGGCATGGGGGCAGGTCTCTGGTACAGCGTGGGCAGGATGAATTACAGCATGCAGGATGAGAGATTGGTCGATGCCTTGCTGGGTCTGGAATATGACGGCGGCTGTTGGCTCGCTCGGGTCGCTGCTCAGCGCACCCAATTGACGCTGACAAGGTCGACCACCAATTTGATGTTCCAATTGGAATTCAATGACTTTTCTCGTCTTGGTTTTGGCTCAATGGGCTCGGTCAAAGACAATGTCTCCCGATACCAGAACTTGCGTGAACCGTTCAAGTTTGCCCCCAGCCCTTTCACACAATATGAATGAACGCATGAGCCTGACAATTTCAACAGCCCTCTGCATTTGCTTATTGGCTTTCACTGTCCAATCGAGTTGGGGACAATCATTGAAACCCAAAATTGGTCTTGCGCCCGGCGCGGGTGTGAATTTACGCACTGTCCCCGCAGAACCTGACCTGAGCAGTCCGGATGGTTTGCAGGCATTGGATTTCATTGTGGCGGTGGTGGACAACGAACCCATCACAAATTGGGAGGTGAATATTCTGGCCTCTATGGCAGACCCCGCTGCAGCCAGACTGGGTAAAGATGTGTTGTTACGCGATGCTCTTGAAAACCTGATCAATGAATCAGTGCAATTGCAAATTGCCCGACAATTGAATATTCAGGTATCACCTGATGAAATAAAGACGGCAATTGAACTGACAGTAAGGCGCAATAACTTAACAGTGGAAGAATTGCAGCAGCGCTTGCAGGCCCAAGGCATGGGATGGGACAGATACAGGGCACAATTCAAACGGCAAATGATGTTACAACGTGTGCGAGAGCGCGAAGCCACCACTCGCATCAGAATTCAAGACCATGAAATAGAAAAGTTTTTGACGGAAAACAGCAGGCTTGTGCCGAGAAAAAATGACAATATTCATATTGCCCATATTTTGCTTGCCGTGCCGGAAACTGCCGGTCCAGACGAGGTGACCAACATCTACAACAAGGTCGAGGAAATACTGAAGAAAGTCAAATCAGGTGAAGACTTCAGCAAATTAGCTGCGCAGTATTCAAATGCCGCAGATCGCAGCAATGGCGGGCAACTCGGCATAAGAAGTCCAGAAAAATACCCGGCATTGTTTGCAGATGCCGTTCAGTCTTTGACCGTTGGTGCTGTGGTCGGCCCATTGCGCTCGGGGGCAGGCTTTCATATTTTGAAGTTGCTGGACCGTAAGTCACCGAATGCTTTACCTGAAACTGTCGGCCAGACACGCGTGCGTCATATCCTGCTAAGACCCGGAGGTCAATTGAGCCAGGATGCGGCACACGCCCAACTCGCCGGCTATAAGCTTCAGATAGAAGCCGGTAGCGCCAGCTTTGAAGAATTGGCACAGCAACATTCTCAGGACGTCAGTGCAAACCAAGGGGGCGATCTCGGCTGGGCAGACCCCGGTATGATGGTGCCGGAATTTGAAAAGGCCATGGATATTTTGCGGCCCGGACAAATGGGTCACCCCATTGTGTCGCGCTTCGGTCTGCACTTGATACAAGTGCTTGAACGGCGTGAGGCGCCTTTGAGTTTGCGCGCCAAACAGGACTTGGTCAGAAATATACTGCGGGAGCGCAAGTATGAAGAAACCATGAAAAACTGGGAGCGCGAAGTGCGCGGACGCGCCTACGTGGAGTACCGTGATCCGCCGCATTAAAGCATTCTTTCACTGATGGCACAGCATCAGGCAAGAAAAAGATTCGGTCAGCATTTCCTGACCGATGGCGCTGTCATTGATCAAATTGTTCAAAACATCGCGCCACAAGCCGGGGATGCCATGGTCGAAATCGGCCCGGGACTCGCGGCCATGACCCAGCCTCTGGTCCAGCGTCTCGGACGATTGAGTGTGATCGAGTTGGACCGTGACCTTGCGCTGCGTTTGCGCGAGCACCCGCATCTCGATGTGACCGAATCCGATGTGTTGAAAGTTAACTTCACCGTGATGGCTGATGCGATGAAGACCCGCCAGTTGCGCGTGGTCGGCAACCTGCCCTACAACATTTCAACACCCATACTGTTTCATTTGCTGGAACACGTTGCTGTGGTCAAGGACCAGCACTTCATGTTGCAAAAAGAAGTTGTCGAGCGCATGGTTGCTGTGCCTTCTACCGTGCACTACGGTCGCTTGAGTGTGATGCTGCAATGGCGCTATGACATGGAAATGCTGATGCTGGTTAGCCCTCAGGCCTTTGATCCGCCGCCACGGGTCGACAGCGCGGTGGTGCGCATGACCCCGTATGCAAATGCAGTTGCGGTGGATGTGCGGTTGCTGAGTGAGTTGGTGCAAGTGGCGTTCAGTCAAAGGCGCAAACTGCTCAGGCATACCCTCGGGCGCTGGTTATTGGAACGTGACTTCGGCGAGGACTTTGATGTTCAACGCCGCGCCGAAGAGGTGCCGGTTTCGCAATATCTGGCATTGGTACAGGTCTTGTCTGATCAGGCTTGAGGCCGCGTCAATCCGCAATGATTTGTGAGTAGTTGCTAATTCGCACGGTCCAGGGCGGTCGACCAGGAGATCAAGTGGCCAGTGACTTCAGCAGTCTTTCACGCATTTCCCGTTTCATCAATTTGCCGTTGGCATTGCGCGGCAAGGATTCAATGCTGAGGGTGAAACTTTCCGGGACTTTTTCGCGCGACAGACGGGTGCTGTAAAATACGCTTAATTCCTCCGCAGTGACTGAATCGCGCAATGAGATGAATGCATGGACCCGTTCCCCGAGTACCGGGCAAGGCTTGGCGATGATCGCTCTCTCGACCACGGCAGGATGCTGGTACAAAGTGTTTTCCACTTCGATGCAATAAATCTTGTAGTCGCCCCGGTTGAGCATGTCTTTTTTGCGGTCAAGAATGCGCACATAGCCTAGAACATCCAGGCTGCCCATGTCGCCTGATCTCCAGTAACCGTCGATAAATTCTTTGGCGGTGGCTTCAGGATTGTTCCAATAACCGGCGACCACCATCGGTCGTTTGATCCAGATCTCGCCCATCTCACCGGGAGCCAGTTCCTGTCCTTCATCATCAACGACTTTGATGTCGTTGCACGCGAGTGCCTGCCCGACGGTGTCGTTGTGCAGCGCAGTCATTCCTGGAGGCATCATGGTGGCTGGGGACGTGGTTTCGGTGGCCCCGTAACAGTTCATCAGGACCAGGGAAGGCAGCGTGCGAGCCCATGGCCTCAATGCTGGCCACCGGCGTGGGCGCGCCGCCATAGGCGCCGACATGCCAATGGCGTAAATCCATCTGTGCGAAACCGGCTTGTAACAAACACAGGTTGTACATGGAGGGGACCATGATGGTGTAAGTCATTTTTTCCTGCTGCGCCAATTGCAAAAAAGCGGCAGCCTTGAAGCTGGGCAAAATCACCAGCGTACCGGCCACATGCAGCATGGTGGTGATCAGCGCCACCAGACCGGTGACATGGCTCAAAGGCACAGCTGCCAGACCTATGTCAGCAGCTCCTAAAGCCATGCCGGCCTGGTAGTGAATACAGGAATGCACGATGCCGAGATGACTCAACATGGCGCCCTTGGGGCGGCCGGTGGTGCCGGATGTGTACAAAATAACCGCGGTGTCTTCTTCAAGGACATTGGCGACTGTCTCTAAAGGCTGCTCAGACAACAAGGCATCGAAATCCAGTGCATCGGGGCAAGCGTCAAAGCTGACGCGCCAGCGCAAACACGGCAGGCTTGCGGCGGCAGGCACCACATCGGCCAGTGTCGATTCATGCACCAGCATCACCGCCGCACAATGCTCAAGCATGTAATGCAGGTCGGGTGTTTGTTCCCGGATGCTCACCGGAACCGTGATCGCCCCGAGCCAGCTGGCAGCGAGCAGACACAGCACGAATTCAATGCGATTGCCCAACAACAAAGCAATACGGTCGCCCTGCTGGATACCGAGCTTTTGCCATCCGGCGGCCAACTGTCCGACACGTCGGTTCAATGCTGAGTAGCTGAGCCGGATGTGTTCACAGACCAATGCGGTTGCGTTGGCATTCGTATGGACAGCGTTTTCCAGCAGGGCATGCAGACTGAGCGGCCTGTCGCTGAAACAGCGGATAGAACGTGCTGGTTCAAAATGCTGCTCGAGTTGCTGTTGCGGCCAACTCACGGTAAACGGGTCCATGAATCACTCTCGTATCAAAAAAATTCAAAACCGGATGATGCCAGAAGCAATCAATACCATTGCAGTGTCTCAAGCATCCAGGCGCAACGCGATAGCGGCTTTGGTCGCCGTCAGTTCTGTGGGCAGGTGGTAAGCAAGTTGTGTGAACAGCACTTCGTGCAGCTTCAGTTCCTCCACCCAGGCCGTCTTGTCTATGTGGGTCACCGCCTGAAACTGTGCCGGTGAAAAGTCCAACCCTGTCCAGGTGATTTCCTCGTAAGTCGGGCTGATACCGAAAATATTTTCATGGCCTTTGGTCTGGCCTTCGATGCGGTCAATCATCCATTTGAGTACCCGCATGTTTTCACCGTAACCGGGCCAGATGAACTTGCCGTCCCCGCCTTTGCGGAACCAGTTGACGCAGAAAATGGCCGGTAAACGCGCTCCGCTAGATAACAGTTTGTCGCCCATGTTCAGCCAATGCTGAAAATAGTCGCTCATGTTGTAGCCCACGAACGGCAGCATGGCAAAGGGATCCCGGCGAACCACGCCTTGTTGACCGGCGGCGGCGGCTGTGGTCTCCGAGCCCATGGTGGCGGCCATGTAGACGCCTTCTGTCCAGTTGCGTGCCTGTGTGACCAGCGGTACCGTGGTCGAGCGGCGTCCGCCGAAAATAAAGGCGTCTATCTTGACACCGGCAGCATCGTCCCAGGCGCTGTCAAGCGCCGGGTTGTTGGTGGCGGCCACGGTAAAGCGGGCATTCGGATGTGCCGCCTTGGTGTTTGTTTCCTTGGCAATGGCCGGCGTCCAATCTTTGCCTTGCCAGTCGATCAGGTGCTCCGGCAAATGGCCGGTGTCTTTTTCCATGCCTTCCCACCAGACGTCACCGTCGTCGGTCAAGGCCACATTGGTGAAGATGACGTTTTTGTCCAGGCTGGCCATGCAATTCGGGTTGGTGTGGAAATTGGTGCCAGGGGCGACACCGAAGTAACCCGCTTCTGGGTTGATGGCACGCAAATCCCCATTGGCGCTGGGCTTGATCCATGCGATGTCGTCGCCGATGGTGGTGACCTTCCAGCCATCAAAGCCCGCAGGGGGTACCAGCATCGAGAAATTGGTTTTGCCGCAAGCACTGGGAAAGGCGGCAGCAACGTGGTACTTTTTGCCTTGCGGGTTGGTCAGACCGAGTATCAGCATGTGCTCGGCCAGCCAGCCCTGGTCGCGGCCCATATTGGAAGCGATGCGCAGCGCAAAACACTTTTTACCCAGCAATGCATTGCCGCCATAACCCGAGCCGTGAGACCAGATTTCGCGTGTCTGCGGGTAATGCACGATGTATTTGGTGCTGTTACAAGGCCAGGGAACGTCTTTCTGTCCTGGCGCCAGCGGCGCACCTACAGTGTGTACACAAGGGACGAAATCGCCGTTTTTGCCGAGTACATCGAACACTGCGCGGCCCATGCGGGTCATGATGCGCTGGTTGACCGCGACATAGGCGCTGTCACTCAATTCGATGCCGATATGTGCAATAGGCGAACCTAACGGGCCCATGCTGAAAGGCACCACGTACATGGTGCGGCCCTTCATGCAGCCATCGAACAAGGGCTGTAAAGTGCGGCGCATTTCACCCGGATACATCCAGTTGTTGGTCGGGCCGGCGTCCTCCTTGTTGGGGGAACAGATGTAAGTGCGGTCTTCAACCCGCGCCACGTCACTCGGGTCAGAGCAGGCAAGAAATGAATTAGGGCGCTTGGCCGGGTTGAGTTTTTTGAACGTTCCCGCCCCCAACAGTTGTTGACACAATCGCTGGTATTCCTCGTCGCTACCGTCACACCAGTAAACCTTATCAGGTTTGCATAAAGCGACCATGCCATCGACCCAGGCCTTGAGCCTGGTGTGCTTGACATAAACAGGTGGGTTCATCTGACACTCCTCATTCAAAAAATTAAGGTCAGCGTCTGAGCATGAGGCGCTGACCTCAAACCTTTGGCAGGCTAACGTAAAAGGTGAATCATTCTATGTAGTTATGAGACCTGGACCGCTGACAACATTCACCGGCAGGGCGTCTGAAAAGCAGACAAAAGATAAAAAAAAGCCCGCAGGCGTTGATATTCGAGAAAGACCTCACGCAGGTAACGTCACAAGTGTTTCAGGCCATGAAAACAGCGATGAATGCCAGCAGGAAAATCAGCACAGCGCCGCCGATCGGCAGCACAATGGGCATCAGGGGGACAAT
>SHXP01000059.1 GCA_009693225.1 Limnohabitans sp.
CTAGGTAGTGTTCAATCTCTTGCTCATTGCCTTTTGATACCTTTTCCATTCAGCCCGCGCGGCTGGACATGCAGCAAGTATTGCCAGACATATCAACCAGTGAACCGTCATCTGCTTCATAAGGCTTGTGCAACTGCCTGTCCCAGATCCGTCGTCTTAGCGGTGCCGCCAATGTCCGGTGTTTTGGGTGCGCCGCTTGTCGGCTCCAGCACTTTTTCAATCGCCTCCAGCACTGCGTCGTGCGCGTCCTTGTGGCCTAAAAATTCCAGCATCATGGCCCCCGACCAGATCTGTCCGATTGGGTTGGCAATGCCTTTGCCCGCGATGTCCGGCGCCGAACCGTGTACCGGCTCGAACAGCGAGGGGAACAGACGGTCCGGGTTGAGGTTGGCGCTGGGCGCAATGCCGATGGTGCCGGTACACGCCGGGCCCAGGTCGCTCAGGATGTCACCGAACAGATTGCTGGCGACCACCACATCAAAGAAGTCCGGCCGTTGCACAAAATGCGCGGTCAGTATGTCTATGTGGAATTTATCCAACCGGATGTCCGGGTAGGCCTTGGCCATCTCAGCCACGCGCTCGTCCCAGTAAGGCATGGTGATGGCGATGCCGTTGGATTTGGTGGCGCTGGTCAAATGCTTTTTCGCCCGGATCCTGGCCAGCTCGAACGCAAACTTGAGCACGCGGTCCACGCCGATGCGCGTCATCACGCTTTCCTGCATGACAATTTCACGCGTCGTACCTTGGAACATGCGTCCGCCTATGCTGGAGTATTCGCCTTCGGTGTTTTCGCGCACGATGTACATGTCGATCTCACCCGGCTGACGTGGTGCTCCGTCACGGCGCACCACCGGCGCGATGATGCCGGGCATGAGCCGCGCCGGGCGCAGGTTGATGTACTGGTCAAACTCGCGCCTGAACAGCAACAGCGAGCCCCACAGCGAAATATGGTCGGGGATTTTGTCAGGCATGCCGACCGCGCCGAAGAAGATCGCGTCGTGGCCGCCGATGCGGTCTTTCCAGTCATCGGGCAGCATCTTGCCGTGCTTTTCAAAATACGCCCAGCTGGAAAAATCGAAATGGTCAAACTGCAAGTCGATGTCGAATTTGCGCGCCGCCGCATCCAGGACCAGCAGGCCCTCGGGCATGACTTCGGTGCCTATGCCGTCTCCGGCGATGACGGCGATGCGGTGTTTGCGGGCCATGTCTGTTCCTTGTTCGAATGGAGGGTTGCGCGGCTTGAGCACAGCGTCTGAGTGTTGCGCATCTTCTCAGAAATTTGAGCCGCATCCGGCGCTTGTGTCGTCATTGTTGCAGCGCCATTCTGAAATGCATGGCCTGCATCACATGCGACAGTTCAATCTCCTCAGCCTGCGCCAGATCGGCAATGGTTTGGGCCACGCGCAGCACCCGGTGCACGGCGCGCGACGACCAGCCCTGACATGCCGCCTGCCGCTGCACATGCTGCTGCGCCTGGATTTGCAGTTTCAACGACTGCAGTTGCGCCGCACTCAAAGCATGATTGCTGACGCCGCGCCGGCTCAGCGCACGTTCATGCGCCTGTTGACACCGCGATTGCACGCTGGCGCTGCTCTCACCCGCAGGCGCCAGCATCAGCAGGTCCGCCGGCATGGCGGGCACATGCACTTGCATGTCGATACGGTCAAGCAGCGGGCCGCTGAGTTTTCCCTGGTAACGCTACACCTGTTCCGGCGTGCACCGGCACGCCGGTTGCGCTGAACCCAGGTAACCGCAAGGGCAGGGGTTCATCGCGGCGATCAACTTGAATTGCGCCGGAAACTCGGCTGGTGCCTGGCACGCGACAAACTGATGCGGCCGTTTTCTAAAGGCTCGCGCAATGCCTCCAGGGCCAGCCTTGAAAACTCGGGCAATTCATCCAGGAACAGCAGACCGTGGTGCGCCAGAGAGATTTCGCCCGGACGCGGCGGTGCGCCCCCGTCGATCAATGCCGCCATGGTGGCGCTGTGGTGCGGGTGCCGGTAGGCGCGTCGTGCCCAGCGACCTGGCTGAAACTGTCCGGCCAGACTGAGTAAGGCGGCCGACTCCAGCGCCTGTTGCCGGCTCAAAGCAGGCAACAAACCGGCCAGACGTTGCGCCAGCATGGATTTGCCGATGCCCGGCGGGCCGATTATCAATACACTATGGACGCCGGCTGCCGCGATTTCCAGCGCGCGCTTGGGTGCGGCCTGACCGCGCACGTCGTGTAAGTCCGACAGATTGTCTGCGCCGGCGGGCGTCGTCTGCAAGCCTGGCATGACGCGCGACCAGCCGCTGTTGTCTGTCTCCGGATGCTGGCCCGGCAAGGCAAACGCCTGCACCACGTTGCGCAAATGCAAGGCACGCTAAACACCGCATCCGGCTGCAAGGCAGCTTCCTCGGCGCTGTGCGGCGGTAACACCCAGGCTAGTTTGTGTTTGTTTGCTTGTAAACCCAGCGCCATGGCCAAGGCGCCGCGCACCGGCCTTAATTCACCCGATAGCGAAAGTTCGCTTGCAAACACATGAAGCTGCAATGCCTGTGCATCGATTTGTTCGCTGGCCGCCAGAATGCCCACGGCAATCAGCAAATCAAACCGCCCCGACTCCTTGGGCAGGTCGGCCGGCGCCAGGTTGACAATGATGCGTTTGTTACTGGGAAAGTCCAGGCCGCTGTTTAATATAGCGGAGCGCACCCGTTCGCGCGCTTCGCGCACCTCGATGTCTGCCAGACCGACCAGGGCAAAGTTGGGCAAGCCGTTGGACAAATGCACTTCGACGGTGACTGCGGGCGCTTTCAAGCCCAAAACCGTGCAAATGTGTACCTGCGTATACCCCATTGTTTGTCCCCTTTTTGCTTATGTTCACCTGTTTGGTGCATTACTCAGTGTCTAAATGCATTTGTTTGGTGCACTTCACCTACGTTTCAGCGGTCCAGGCCCTTGCTTCGTGCAGTTTTGGGATGAATTCTGCTTGGCACAGAGACTGCTTAGGAATACTCGCACTGCGTTTTTTTGAACGTTCTGCTTTCAACTGACGCAGACCCATGACTCTAGGAGAACCTATGAAACTGATCACGGCCATCATCAAACCCTTCAAGCTCGACGAGGTACGCGAAGCCTTGTCGGCGATCGGGGTGCAGGGCATTACCGTCACCGAAGTCAAAGGCTTCGGACGACAAAAGGGACACACCGAGCTGTACCGGGGTGCGGAATATGTGGTGGATTTTTTACCCAAGGTCAAGATTGAAGCCGCGGTCACGGCCGATCTGGTGGATCAAGTGATTGAAGCCATAGAAAACTCGGCTCGCACCGGCAAGATTGGTGACGGCAAGATTTTTGTCAGCATCCTGGAACAAGTCGTGCGCATCCGCACCGGCGAGACCGGCACAGCGGCTATTTGATACTTAGATAAGGACACACACCATGAAAAAACTCTTAGCCACGCTGGCCCTCGGCCTGGGCCTGGTCTTCGCCTCGGGCGTGACCATGGCCGAAGACGCGCCCGCCAAACCAGCCGCGGCGACGGCTGCCGAGGCCCCGGCAGCCGCACCTGCTGCCGCTGAAGCTGCCCCTGCCCCCGCACCCGTGGCCAACAAAGGTGATACCGCCTGGATGACGGTGGCCACGGTGCTGGTTATTTTGATGACCATCCCCGGACTGGCACTATTTTACGGCGGCCTGGTCCGCTCCAAAAACATGTTGTCCGTACTGATGCAAGTGTTTGTCGTTACCGCATTGATTTATGTGTTGTGGACGCTGTACGGTTACACACTGGCATTCTCGGCGTCGAATCCGTTCTTCGGTTCGCTGGACAAACTGTTCCTCAAAGGCATCACGCCTGATTCGGTGGCTGCCACCTTCAGCAAAGGCGTGGTCATCCCCGAGCTGACGTTTGTCGCCTTCCAGGCCACCTTCGCTGCCATCACCTGTGCTTTGATCGTCGGTTCATTCGCCGAACGCATGCAGTTTTCCGCCGTTTTGCTGTTTTGCGCACTCTGGTTCACCTTCAGCTATCTGCCGGTCGCTCACATGGTCTGGTACTGGGATGGTCCCGACGCCATCACTGACGCCGCTTCGCTGGAAAAAGTCACCGCCGCTGCCGGCTGGTTATGGGCCAAGGGCGCGCTCGACTTCGCAGGCGGAACCGTGGTGCACATCAATGCAGCGGTTGCCGGTCTGATCGGCGCCTACATGGTCGGCAAGCGTATCGGTTACGGCAAAGAGTCCATGGCACCCCACAGCCTGACATTGACCATGGTCGGCGCCGCACTGCTGTGGGTGGGTTGGTTCGGTTTCAACGCCGGCTCCAACCTGGAAGCCAATGGTGTTGCAGCGCTTGCTTTCATGAATACCCTGGTTGCCACCGCCATGGCCACGCTGGCCTGGATGGCCGGTGAAGCCCTGAGCAAAGGCAAGGCCTCCATGCTGGGTGCTGCCTCAGGCGCGGTGGCCGGTCTGGTGGCCATCACCCCGGCCTGCGGATTCGTCGGCCCTATGGGCGCCATTGTCATCGGTCTGGTTGCGGGTCTGTTGTGCCTGTGGGGCGTCAATGGTCTCAAACGCATGCACGGCGCTGATGACAGCCTTGACGTGTTCGGTGTGCACGGCGTCGGCGGCATCGTCGGAGCCTTGCTGACCGGCGTGTTTGCCGCGCCTTCTCTGGGCGGCACCGGTATCTATGACTATGTGGCCAATGCAGCCAGCGCCGATTACTCCATCGGCGGCCAGGTCTGGATCCAATTGCAAGCCGTCATCACCACCATCGTCTGGTCAGGCGTGGTGTCTCTGATCGCCTACAAACTCGTCGACATGGTTCTGGGTCTGCGTGTGAGCGAAGAAGAAGAGCGCGAAGGTCTGGACATCAGCAGCCACGGCGAAACCGCTTATCACAGATAACCATTCCTAAACCACGACTGACACCCGGGTGGTTTTTTTGCTTGTTCACCAGTGAGCGCTGATGATTATCTGCGGGCTATCCATCTAGAGGTTGGGGGCAAGCAGTCTGAGCAAATCTTTTTCTGCCACGCCCTGACGTGCCGCCAAGTCCTGCACCTGGTCGTCCCCGATACGGCCGACATTAAAATAACGGCTGTCAGGATGCGCGATATAAAAACCGCAGACGCTGGCCGCCGGTGTCATGGCCAGGCTGTCTGTGAGTTGCATGCCTATGTCGGCGCATTGCAGCAAGTCAAACATAGCGCGCTTGACGCTGTGGTCGGGGCAGGCCGGGTAGCCGGGCGCAGGCCGTATGCCCTGGTATTGTTCCTTGACCAGCTCTTCAGTGCTTAACTGCTCTTGTGCGGCATAACCCCAGAGATCTCGCCGCACACGTGCGTGCATGCATTCGGCGAATGCTTCCGCCAGCCGGTCGGCCAAGGCTTTGAGCATGATGGCGCTGTAATCGTCATGGTCGTCCATGAGATATTTTTCCTTGGCCTCGACGCCCAGACCTGAAGTGACGGCGAACACCCCGACATAATCTTGGTAGCCAGTGGGTTTGCCATTCGCATCATTCAAGGGCGCCACAAAATCTGACAGGCAGCGGTTGAAGTTTTGCACGCCGCCGTGCACCGGTTTTTCGGTTTGCTGGCGCAAACCACACCAGGTCAAAGCCCTTTGCGTGCGGGTTTCATCGGTCCACAGCACGATGTCGTCGCCGACACTGTTGGCCGGATACAGACCGACCACGCCGTGCGCATTCAGCCAGCGACCTTCGACCAGACGCTTCAACATGCGCTTGCCGTCGCTGAACACACGCTGCGCCTCCGCGCCGACAATCTCGTCTTTCAAAATCGCCGGGAACGGTCCCGCCAGGTCCCAGGTCTGAAAGAAAGGGCTCCAATCAATGAATGTTTCAAGTTCAGCGAGGTCAAAGTTTTTGAACACTCTTTTGCCGATGAACCGCGGTGTGTTCGCTGTGTAGGTATGCCAATCCAGCCGCGGTGCATTAGCGCGTGCTTTGGTCAGCGGCAGCAGCGGGGTTTGTTTTTTATTCGCGTGCTGGGTGCGCACCTTGTCGTAATCCGCATTCAATTCTGCGATGAATTGCCTAGCCTGATCACTCAACAGGCCTTGCGCCACGCCGACGCTGCGCGACGCATCCGGCACATACACCACCGGCCCCTCGTAATGCGGCGCTATCTTCACCGCGGTATGGACCCGGCTGGTGGTGGCGCCACCGATCAGCAAAGGGATTTTGCGCATGCGGAAGTAATCGTCTTTTTGCATTTCGCTGGCGACATACTTCATTTCTTCCAGCGACGGCGTGATCAAGCCCGACAGGCCGATGATGTCGGCGCCCTCGACCTTGGCGCGCGCCAGTATGTCATGACAAGCCACCATCACACCCATGTTCACCACGTCGAAGTTATTGCATTGAAGCACGACCGTGACGATGTTTTTGCCGATGTCATGCACATCGCCTTTGACCGTGGCAATGACGATCTTGCCCTTGGTTTTGACTTCTTCACCGGCTGCTTGCTGCTGCCGTTTTTCCTCTTCGATATAGGGAATCAAATGCGCTACGGCCTGCTTCATCACGCGTGCACTTTTCACCACTTGCGGTAAAAACATCTTGCCCTGGCCGAACAGGTCACCGACGACATTCATGCCGTCCATCAACGGGCCTTCAATCACATGCAGAGGCCGCCCGCCGTTGACCAGCAGCTCGCGGTAAGCCTCTTCGGTGTCCATGGTGATGAAGTCAGTAATGCCGTGCACCAAAGCGTGACTCAGACGCTGCGCCACCGCCACCGGCGCTTCAGGCGTGCCGCGCCAGGCAAGTTTGGCGCTGTCGTCGCGCGCGGCGCCTTTGGCGTTTTCAGCAATCTCTATCAAGCGCTCGCCTGGTGTTAAGTGCGGCTCGCCCGGCCCATAGACGGGTGTTCTGTTCAGCACCACATCTTCAACCCGCTCGCGCAGCACGGCTTCGAGGTCGTCATACACGCCGACCATGCCGGCGTTGACGATGCCCATGTCCATGCCGGCCTGTATAGCGTGGTACAAAAATACCGTGTGAATGGCTTCGCGAACCGGGTCGTTGCCGCGGAAGGAAAAACTCACATTCGACACACCGCCACTAAGCTTGGCGCCTGGCAGGTGTTGCTTGATCCAGCGTGTCGCTTCGATGAAATCCACCGCATAGTTGTCGTGTTCTTCGATGCCGGTAGCTATCGCAAAAATATTTGGATCGAAGATGATGTCTTCAGGCGGGAATCCCACTTCATCCACCATAATGCGGTATGCGCGTTCACAAATTTCAATTTTGCGTGCATAGGTGTCGGCCTGGCCTTGCTCGTCAAACGCCATGACAACGGCGGCGGCACCATAGCGCTTGATCAGCTTGGCCTGACGTTTGAATTCATCCTGGCCCTCTTTCATGCTGATCGAGTTGACGATGCCCTTGCCTTGTATGCAGCGCAAACCGGCTTCGATCACCGACCACTTGGAACTGTCGATCATGATGGGCACGCGCGCGATATCGGGCTCTGACGCGAGGAGGTTCAAAAAACGCACCATGGCCGCCTGGCTGTCGAGCATGGCTTCGTCCATGTTGATGTCAATGATTTGCGCGCCGTTTTCCACCTGCTGTCGCGCCACCGCGAGGGCTTGCTCGTACTCACCGTTCAAGATCATGCGGGCGAAGGCTTTGGAGCCGGTGACGTTGGTGCGCTCGCCGATGTTAACAAACGTGGCCTGCGGCTGTGCGCTGAGCAGTTCGGTCGACGCCTCGTCAGTGCGGTCGCTGCCGGCCTGGCCGGACGCGATCAGCACAGGCTCGAGACCTGACAGCTTCATGGGCGGGACATAACGTGATACGGTATTCATGGGCTCACCTGGTGGATGCAAAACAGGTGAGCGTCGTTGCGATGAATTGTCCCGAGCCTGGCTTCGAGTGAAGCTGCAACGCTCCTCAGGATATGTCATATTCTAGGGTCTTCGCAAGCAGTTTTATCAACCCGGCTATTTGCTGTACTCACATGACCCGCTTTATCCGCCCGGAACACCGCCATGCCTGGCAGCTGTTACAAACACTGGTTGACGGTCCGCTGCCGCATTTACGCGATCTGCTGCCCGACACGCAGCGGCATGCCTTGTTGCAGTTCCATGCCGCCGGCTTGACGCTGGACGCGTCTCACCAGCGCGTCAACATGACCGTCATGCAGGCTTTACGGGCACTGGCTGAAGCATCCGGCGTGATGGCGCAAGCCCGGGCCATGTTCCGGGGCGACGCCATCAATTCAACCGAAAACCGCGCGGTATTGCATGTGGCTTTGCGCGGCAGCGATCAAGCCGATCCGCCCTGGGGCACAGAGATTTCCCTGGCCGTCAGCGCTGAGCTCAACAGGTATTGCAGCTTTGCCGAACAACTGCGCGCCGGTGAATGTTCCGGCTTTAGCGGCGAGCGCATCACCGACGTGGTGAATATGGGCATAGGCGGCTCGGACCTGGGACCGCGCATGGCCACAGAGGCTTTGTCACAGCTGGACAATGCATTGATTGCGCCTGCGGTGCGCTTGCATTTCGTCTCGAATGTTGACGCCTGGAGCCTGGCCACGACGCTGGCCCCCTTGCATGCCGCGCTAACGCTGTTTGTGGTCCAAAGCAAAACATTCACCACACAGGAAACCATGACCTTGTATGCGTCTGCGCGGCGCTGGCTGCTCGACGGCGGTTGCCCGCCAGATGCGTTGCACATGCACCTGGCAGCGGTGACCTCCAGATCCGCGCTGGCACATGCGCAAGGGATCAATGCCTCCCGTTGTTTCAGTTTATGGGACTGGGTCGGTGGCCGTTATTCGCTGTGGTCGGCCATCGGTTTACCCCTGGTGGTCGCCATCGGTCGGGATGCTTATTTGCAGATGCTGCAAGGCGCACACGCCATGGACCGGCATTTCATACAAGCACCGGGTGAACACAACATGCCTTTGAACTTGGCTTTGCTCGGCATCTGGAACCGCAATTTCCTGGGCACGAGCACGCAGCACATTGCCCCCTACCACTCGGCGCTGGGCAAGCTGGTAGCTTTTCTGCAGCAGCAGGACATGGAGTCCAACGGCAAGCGTGTGCATATCGACGGCAGCGCATGCACGGTGGCGACCACGCCGGTGATGTGGGGCGGCCTGGGCAACGACGGTCAGCATGCGTATTTCCAGCTGATACACCAGGGCAGCCAGATGGTGCCGATCGATTTCATCGGCGTGCGCCAGGGGCATGCAGGCCTGCCCTTGTCCGCCAAACACCAACGTGTTGTTCAACTGAATATGCAAGCCCAGGCACAGGCACTCGCGCAAGGGCGCACCGGGTCGGAAACCTTGCAAGTCTTAGAGGCTTCGGGCTTGGCAATCGATGAGGCACAGCGACTGGCGCCACACCGCAGTTTCCCCGGCAATATCCCCAGCAGCACACTTTGGATGGACAGCCTGACTCCGCACAACCTGGGCGCGCTGATCGCGCTTTATGAACACAAGGTATTTTGCCAGGCCGCCATCTGGGGCATCAATGCCTTCGACCAATGGGGCGTTGAACTGGGTAAATCCATGGCTTTGGCGATAGAAGGCGGCTCAACCGGCGCTTGATCAACAAGCCCGTTGTGCTTGCTCAAGCATGGTTTCTAAGGGATGCGTGGCGCGGCAGGCCTGCGGCTTACCCGGCTCAAGTAGCCTGTTTGTACGCGCCGCGCAGGTACACGCCGCGCGGCTTCAAAGGTGTGACCGCATCACCGATCGCGCGGATGTGTTCTGGCGTGGTACCGCAACAGCCGCCGACAATATTCACCAGTCCTTCAGCGGCGAACTCGTGCAGCAGACGGCTGGTGACCTCCGGCGTTTCATCGAAACCGGTTTCACTCATGGGGTTGGGTAAACCGGCGTTCGGGTAGCAGCTGATGAAAGTGTCACCCGCAACCTTGGCGAGTTCCTGGATATAAGGTCGCATCAGCGCTGCACCCAAGGCGCAATTGAGACCAACCGCCAGCGGTTTGGCGTGCCGCACGCTGTGCCAGAACGCGGTCACCGTCTGTCCGCTCAGAATCCGGCCGGAGGCATCGGTCACGGTGCCGCTAATGATCAAGGGCAGACGTTCCCCGCTGGCCTCAAAAAACTCATCAATGGCGAACAAGGCTGCCTTGGCGTTCAAGGTGTCAAAAATGGTTTCCAGCAACAAGACCTCAACACCGCCTTCGACCAGCGCCTGCACCTGTTCCAGGTAAGCCACTCTCAACTCCTCGAAATGGATATTGCGCGCCCCGGGGTCGTTCACATCCGGGCTGATGCTGGCGGTTTTCGGCGTGGGGCCGAGCGCTCCCACCGCAAGCCGCGGCTTGCCGGCCGATGAAAATTTGTCACAGGCAGCGCGGGCTATGCGCGCGGAAGCCAGGTTCATCTCCGCGGCCAGACCTGCCATTTCGTAGTCCGCCTGAGCAATGGTGGTGGCACCGAAGGTATTGGTCTCGATCAAGTCAGCGCCTGCGCCCAGATAGCCTTCGTGGATGTCACGGATGATGTCCGGCCTTGTCAGACTGAGCAATTCGTTGTTGCCTTTGACGTCCCGGGCAAACTCGTTGAAGCGGTCCTGCTGGCTACCGGGCCCTTTGTAGCCGGCTCCCCTGTACTGTGCCTCGTTCAGCTTGAAGCGTTGAATCATGGTGCCCATGGCGCCATCCATGATGGTGATGCGCTGCTTCAATATGCCGGGCAGGGCTTGGGCACGGGTATAGGCGGGGTCTTGAAAGTCTGTCATAAGGGTCTCTGAAAACGGCCTGAGCAGCCAACAAGGCAGTAGGTCTGGTGCGGTATTTTCACCGACAGCCAGGGGGCAGGTTTTGTGTTTTAGAATAACCTACTGATTTCCGATCAAAGGTATTGACATGTCTGACCATTCTCAAGCTACAGATCCGACCGATGTGGTTGAGTCCATTGTCCCCCTGATGCCCATTGTGCTGCCGATCGGCGGCGCTGTGCTGATTTTCCTGCTGGCATTCATCGCTGTTTTCATGGCCTGAAACACTTGTGACGTTACCTGCGTGAGG
>SHXP01000060.1 GCA_009693225.1 Limnohabitans sp.
GAGACAATGCACATGATCCGTAAGGGGCAGATGAACTGCCCCAAAGGATCAACCGTGTCCGCAGCACAGCAGTTCTACAGCCTGGCTGTTTGAAAACGCGGCCAAAGAAGCGGCTTTCTCGGCCATACTCCACTAACGCGACAGAACCGAGCGCAGCCCATGGTGAAGTCCCGCAGTCTGCAAGACCTGGCCGCCATGAAAAAAGCCCTGGCGGACAAAGCCGCGCGTGATGCCGCCGAGGCCGCCGAACGTCTGGCGGCAGAGCGCCGCGTAGCCGCCGAGCGCAATTTATTCCTACGCGCGGTCGGCGCCGTGCAACTGTTGACGCCGCAGCCGCGCGTGGTCTTAAGCGGTGAACCAACACCGCCGCTGGCGTTTCAGCAAAAAATCGACGAAGACAATGTGCTGCGCGAAAGCCTGAGCGACGATTTCGATGTGTCGACTTTGCTGGATACGGACGACGAACTGAGTTACCGGCGCAGCGGCATTGGCACCGACGTGACGCAAAAACTGCGCAAGGGGCATTGGAGTTTGCAAGGGCAAATCGATTTGCACGGGCTGCGCAGCGACGAGGCGCGCGAGGCGTTGGGCCAGTTCATTCGCGACGCGCACAAACGCGGCTGGCGCTGTGTGCGGGTGGTACACGGCAAGGGTCTGGGCTCGCCTGGCAAGACGCCGGTGCTCAAGTCCAAGGTACAGCGTTGGCTGGTGCAGAAAAACGAGGTGCTGGCCTTTGTGCAGGCCAAGGGGTCTGAGGGTGGTGCCGGGGCGCTGGTGGTGCTGTTGCGGTAATCGTTGTGTTTACTTGTTGTGCCGTTTGCAGGCATGCTTTGGCCGACCTCGTTGGCTCTCGTGCTGCCTTAAAGACACGCTTTGGCCGACCCATCCGGTGCGATTTTTTTCTGCGCTGATCGCTCGAAAAAAACGCCCCCTCGGATCGGCCCGGGTGATGTTTTTGATTGCAGCTTGGTTTCTTTAACCGAAGAAATGCAGTATGAGAAAACCTTCGAACGGATGACGACATGGCGGGCGGGCCGACGCGAACATTGGCGCAAATTAATCTTGCTGTCCCAGCATCCACAGTTGCGTCGAACGCGCACCGCTGCGGCAAAACGCCAGCACCGGTCCCGGCGCGCCATTCACCAGCGCGGCCATTTGCGTCACCTGCTCCGGCGAGTAAGCACCGCTGACCACCGGCAGGTAGTGATAAACCAGACCGGCAGCCTCGGCCGCGGCCTGTATTTGCGCCGACGTGGGTTGCTCAGCTCCGCCTTCCATGTCGGGCCGATTATTGATCACCGCGTGGAAACCATGCTGAGCAATGGGTGCCATGTGCTCAGGCGCGAGTTGCGGCGTGGTAGCGAAATGCTCGGTGTGTTTGGTGACTTGCATGCGGTTCCTGTGGTTGTCGTCAGTGGCTGGGTTTGGCGTCGCCATGCGCGGACGGCGGTGCGCCATGGCCGTCACCGTGTGCATCCTTGGCCGGTGCTGCGGCCTTGTCGTCCTTGCCTTTGCCCTTGCCGTGCGGCTTGGCATGGCGGCCGCAGAGCATTGCTATGACCTTCTCACCCACCGTGTCACCGCTGACCGGTTTCCAGGAGGTGGATTGGGTGCTGGTGAACAGGGTTTTGCCCTCGCCCATGGCTTCGGCTTTGGACGCAAAAGCCAGCGTGCGGCGGCGGTACTCGTGGCAATCGTACTCCATCAAGGCCAGCCGTGACTTGACGCCGGCCTTGGACGGTTCGTTCAGATCGATCAAATGCCAGGCCTGCGGAAAGACACTGCTGGCGCGGATTTTGTCGGGGTTAATGTAGACCACGGCCAGGTGGTTTTCATCGACCTTTTCCCAGTCTGCCAGCGCCAGCCAGGGCTGGCACAGCAGCCACAGGGGGAGCAGGCATTGCAAACAACTGATGGGTCTCATACTGGCATTTTGCCATTGAAGAACGGCCGGGTTTATTGCAGCCCGCCGCTGCGCTGCACCCGCTGCCCGCAAGCCTTGAACAGCAAGCCGGGTGCCGCCGCCCAAACGCACAGCCGCCGGCGCGCCCGCGTGATGCCGGTGTAAATCAGTTCGCGTGTCAATATCGGCGCAGGACGCTCGGGCAGCACCAGCATCACCAGTTCAAACTCCGATCCCTGCGATTGGTGCACCGTCATGGCAAACACGGTGTCGATATCGTCCAGCCGTCCCGGCACCTGCCAGCGCACACCGCCGCCGGCATCGGCAAAGGCCACGCACAAACGCACGGCACCGTCAACCAGACGCGGCAGGCACAGGCCGGAATCGCCGTTCATGATGCCCAGTGCGTAGTCATTGCGCCTGGCCATGACCGGGCGGCCGCTGTACCACGCTGTGTCGGGAAAGCCCAGCGCCTGCTGCAATTGCCGGTTGAAGGCATGCACACCCCAGCGGCCATCGCGCACGGCGCACAACACACCCTGTCGCGAAAAGCTGTGCAACAGCGCCAGCGCCTGTTCGTCATCGCAGGCCTTGCCAGACGACTGGAGGACATCGGACAACTGCGCGAGCCAGGGCTGCCAGCCGGCTGTCAGTTGTGCCAGCGTGGTTTTGTCGACGCTGTCTGCGGCAGTCAGCCGCGACACCACTGCATTTCCCTGGAAACACCCTTCGGGCGCTTGTTGCCAGAGTTGCTGCAAGCCCGCCATGTCGCCGCTGTTGGCGGCACGCGCCCATTGGCCTATGCCCTGGCTGTCGTCAAAACGGTGGCTGTGCAACAGGCTGACAGTGTGGGCCGACAACAACTTACCCTGGCACAGCTGGGCCATCACGGCACCGGCTTCGACCGAGGCCAGCTGGTCTTTGTCGCCCAGCAATACCAGGCGGGCAGTCAGAGGCACAGATTGAAGCACGCGGGCCATCATTTCCAGATCGATCATCGAGGCCTCGTCGATCACCACCACATCGGGCGGCAAGGCGGCGGCGCTGTCGGCAGACACAGCCAGCAGCCAGCGGTGCAAGGTCTGGGCCTGCCAGGGCAAGGCAGCGGCCACTGCAGCGGGCAAACGGTTGCGCGCCTGCGCCATGGTTTGCGACAAACGTGCGGCAGCCTTGCCGGTGGGCGCGGTCAGCGCCACACGCAGCGGTGCCTGGGCATCGGCTTGCAACAACTGCAAAAGCTTGACCACGGTGTTGGTTTTTCCCGTGCCGGGCCCGCCGGTGATCAGAGTGACAGCGTGCTGCGCCGCATGGGCGCAGGCCTGGCGTTGCCGGTCTGTGTGTGCCGTCGCGGCGCCGAACAATGTGTCCAATTGCTGTTGCAAACCGGCAGGTGCTTTCATGCTTTGCTGCAAACGCGTTGTCAGGTTGTCCTTGATGGTTTGCTCGGCCAGCCAGGCACGACGCAAATACAAACGCTTGCCCGCGCACACCAGCGGCGAGTTGTCGCCCTGTGTCCAGGGCAGACTGTGCAAGCCGGCCGCCAGATCATCCGGCAGGGCTTGCAATTGCTCTGCGGTCCAGTCCAGCATGGCTGCCGCTTGCTGCGGCCAGCCGGCGAGATCCAGACAGGCATGGCCGCGTCCCCATTGGTGACTGACCAGCGCCGCCAGCCAGCGGTGCCGCAGATCATCCGAAGGCTGCAGGCTGTGACACAGCTGTGCCAGTGACAGGTCCAGGCCGTTGAGCGGGGTGCGCGATGTGCCGCTCCAGTCATTGCGGGTCAGCTGGCTCAGGCTCATGGCGTTCTCCCCGCGAATTCATTGTCGAGCTCAGCGATCAATGCAAACGGCGGCTTGATGCAGTGGACCCCGGCGCCTTGGCTGTGTATGCCGCGCAAAAACACATAGACCACGCCGCCGATATGGGTGTCGTAATCGTAATTCGGCAATCGTGAGGACAGCAAACGATGTAGCGCAAGGGTGTACAGCACGTATTGCACGTCGTAGCGCTTGTCGAGAATCGCAGAGTTCAACGACTCGCTGTCATAGGTGTCGAGCCAGTTGGACTTGTAATCCAGCACCCAGTAGCGGCCGGCGTGTTCAAACACCAGGTCCATGAAACCGGTGAGCATGCCTTGCAGCACACGCTGCTGCAGCGGCGCTCTGGCCCGGCCCGGCAATACGTGTTGCTGAATCAGGCGGTCAATCCGGCCGCTAGCCACACCGGCCGCCGCCAGCTTGAACTCCATCTCCGGCCACAGGCATGCGGGCCTGAGCTGTTGCAATACCAGCGGCGCCAGGCCTTCATGGGCCTGCCCCACAGGCAGCGGGGTGCTGATGACGGCCTGCAACCAGGCGGGCAGCATGGCGGCGGCGCTCTCTGGTAAATTCAAGCCACGGGTTTTGCGGCTCAGCAATTGCTGCCAGGCCTGTTGCGTCAAGCCCCCCGCTTCAGCCTGGCCGGTCGCCAGGGGCCAGCCCTGCTGCGCCTGCCATTCCAGCATGTCGTGCAGCAGGCTGCCGTAACTCGCGCCTTTGGGAAACGATTGCCAAGGCCCGGCGCCGCCGGTCTGGGCGTTTTGCACGTCGCTGTCATCCTGCGGCATTTGCCGCTGGTCACCCTGAGCCAGTTCAGCCGCGCCGTCTTCGTCTGTATCGCTGTGCCGTGCCGCATCGATGGCCGCATCGGTATGCGCTTCTTCGCGCTGAGAACCCGCTTCAAGGCCGCGCGTCAGGCTACTGAAACTGGCGGTCCACCAGCGCGCATAGGCCTGGCGCTGCGCGGTCAAAGCCGGGGCCGCCGGCGGCAACGCAGCGGCCGGGGTGTACCTCAGGTCTTGCGCCGCAGGTAATTCAGCAATGACTGTCTGCGGCATGTCACCGAACACGGCATGCAAACTATCAGGCAGATCTTCGTGGTTTTGCCGTTGCAGCAATTCGGAAACTGCACTGCGCTTGAGCTTCTTGCCGTCGCCTGACAAGCTGTTGGCAGTGGCGGCCAAACCCAGCCACATGCCGCGTTTGGCGCGTGTCAGCGCCACATACAGCAGACGCATGTCTTCATCGACACTGGACTCGGTGATATCCGTGTCTTCATCGTCGTCCTTGCGGCCGGATGCGGTTTTGAAGCTGCCCAGAAACGGCACGAAGACCAGCGGGTATTCCAGGCCCTTGCTTTTGTGGAAAGTGACCACCTGCACGCAATGCGCATCGGTTTCCAGCCGCATCTTTTGCTCTTCCGGGTTGTCGCCGGCGGCTTGTATCTGTTGCGCCAGATAGTGCAGCAAAGCCGGCGGCCCTTGCAGACCGGCGGCAGCGGTTTGCAGCAATTCGCCCAGATGCAGCAGGTTGGTCAAACTGCGCTGTCCGTTCGCTTGGGCGATCAGGCGTTGTGCAATGCCCCGGCTGTGTATCCACTGGTAAAGCATGGGCAGCACACCGTGCTGCTGCCACTGCTGCAGCCATTCTTGGCAGGACTCGGCGAGTTCATCGTTCAAACCGGGGTTGAGCATGGCCTGCGCCATCTCTTGGCTGGACCAGCCCCAGATACCGCTGGCCATGGCGCTGCGCAGCCAGCGTGAATTGCGCGGCATGCTGATGGCACGCAGCACCCGCCACAGATCTACGGCTTGCGGGCTTTGGTAGACATTGGCATGGTCGGACAAAAACACGCTGGGCAGACCGGCGCGCGACAAGGCCGTTTGCATGGCTTGCGCATGGGCGTGCGAGCGCACCAGCACCGCCATCTGGCCGGGGTGTATGTCGGCGTGCTGCTGCAACAGCCTGACCATTTGCGTGACAAAACCGGCGGCCATGGTTTGTACATGCAGGTCTGCCGGCCAGTAAGGCCGCTCGGTGGTGTCCGCTGCCAGGGTCAGATGCCACAGTGTGAGCGGCGGCAATGCCTGCCCCCAGGCGTCGCTCAAATGCCTGGCGCCGGCAGCGCTGCGCACCTTGACGAATTCGATGCTGCTGGCGCCTGAATGAAAGGGCTGCGGGATGCTGCTGAACAGGCGGTTGACCGCATCCACCAGACCCGGGGTGGAACGGTAATTGGTGTCCAGCGTGTGGCAGGCCTGTGGGTCCAGCGCCAGGGCCGTCTGGCGCGCCAGCAGATAGGTGTTGAGGTCGGCGCCGCGAAAACTGTAAATTGCCTGCTTGGGGTCGCCGATCATCACCAGGGCGTTGTTCTCATCGACGCGATCAGCCCGGTAAATCCGGTCCAGGCTCTGGTATTGCCAGGGGTCGGTGTCCTGGAATTCATCGACCATGGCCACCGGGTATTGCCGGCGTATGGCGTCGGCGAGTTCGCCCTTGTCGCTGTGCAAGGCCTGGTGCAAGCGTTGCAACAGATCGTTGAAATCAAACACCGACTGCGTCTGTTTGGCCTGCCGGTAGGCATCGCGTACCGCGTGCGCCGCGTGTTCGATCAACTGCGCTTTGCACTGCGGTGCCCGCTCAGCCAGAACCAGGAGTTCGCCCAGGCGATGAAACACTTCAAAATCAGCGGCCTTGGCCCAGCCGCAGGCCTGCAGCCTTTCAGCCGTGAAACGCGCCAAAGTGACCTGGCGAATCACGCTGCTGTGCACCGTCCAGTCCTCAAGCTCGTTGACCCAGTTGCCCCACCAATCACCGCGAACGCGCTTGCCGTTTTCCTTGATAAGCGCATCTTCGTGCGCCTGCAGCAACAAGGCGGACAGACCGTCATGCCAGGCCTGCCGGGCCTGCGCCTGTAATGCCTGGTAATCCGTTTGCCATTGTTCAAACGCCTTCAATGCTTGCAGCGGCGGCACAGGCGGCGGTATTGCCGCAACGGCTGTGCAAACGTCTTGCGGGCCGTGGTCTGGCGGCATCAGGTCCCAATGCGTCCACAAGGGCAGCAATTGTTTGAGCAGCTTATCGGGCTCGCTGCCCAGCTGTTCCAGCAGGATCTGCTGGCAAACATCAGGCAGCGGGTAAAACCATTGCCGCCAGTGATCGCGCACCAGTTGCTGCAGCAATTCGTTTGGGTTGTCCAGATGCGTTTGTTCGAACAAATCGCGGCTGAGCAGCGCGAAACTGCCGAGCATGCGACGGCTCCAGCCGTGTATGGTGTAGATGGCGGCCTCGTCCATGGCCTGCGCCGCCTGGTGCAGACGCCCCGCGCACAGCGGCCATTCGTCTGCCGGCATATCCAGACTGAGCTTGTGCAGAAAATCATCGCCCCCGGGTGTGCTGCCGGCGACGGTGCGGTCGAACCAGACGGCGGCATCATGCAAGCGTTTGCGGATGCGTTCGCGCAGCTCAGCGGTCGCTGCTTCAGTGAAGGTCATCACCAGGATTTGGCGCGGGCTGAGGCCGGTGCTGTCAGCGCGCCCGTGACCGAGGACGAGGCGCACATACAGCGCCGCCAGCGTCCAGGTCTTGCCGGTGCCGGCGCTGGCTTCGATGACCTGACGGCCGCTCAGGGGCAGGCGCAAGAGGTTGAGGGTGTTCATGCCGGGTCCTGTTCCTGCGGCATTGCAGGTGCGGCGCAGGCGCGCAACACAGGTCCGTAGAGCTGTCGGGCCAGCGCGGTAAATGCCTTGATGTCCATGTCGTCAAAGCCATTGAAAGCCCGTTGCACATAGGGTGAAGTCTGACACTCACCCGGGCTGTTGCGCACACCGTTGAATGCCTTGCGCGCTTCGGCCAGTGCCCGCTGATCTGCAAAGCGGGCTTGGGCGGAAACAGCGGCGCGCTCGTGTTCGGTCACATAGGCACACGCGGTTTTCAGCGGCAGCGGCAAGGGCTGAGACCAGGCCTGCCGGTACAGGAAAACCAGTTCCCGTAACAAGTTCACAGCCTCTTGCTGCGGCAGCGGCTGCATGCACACCACACCGTCGGCGCCGCTGAGCACACTGGTGGTGACGGTACCGGCGGCGTTGGCCGTGAGATGTCCCAGCCACAGCAGCGGCAAGGTGTGCAAACGTATGCCCTTGCCTTTGTCCTGGAACACATTGCCCGCGCGCATGTCCATTTGCAAGGCGCTGGCGACGGCATGCTGTCGCCAGCGCAAGATGTCGCCGCCCCAGGGCAGACTCAGTTGCGATCCATGCGCCTGCAATTCAAACAACTGTGCGGGCAATACGGTATCGCTGTCTTGCTGCCAGGCTTGAAAACCCGACAGTACCTGTTGCTGCAAACTCAGAAGCTGGGTCTGCTGGGCCTGACCGGCACCGGCCATGGCCAGTTCGCCCTGACGTTTTAAATGCTGCAACACATCCCTGGCATCTGTGGCATACAAGACCTGTTGTTTCAACCTGTAGCCGTGTAAGCCGTGCAGGGCAAACGGCTCGTTTTCATCGTCTTCTTCCTCGGGCAGGTCCAGATGAACCTGCAAATGGTGCTTGAAAAACACCTCCAGCGGCTGGCGCAACAAAGTGAGCACTGCCTGCGCGGTCAGCTCGGCGGGCGGCGGCAGACTGCGCTTAGTGCTGTCGAGGCTGAGGTCGGCGGCGGCGCTGCGCACAGCCTGCCAGTCGGCGGCGTAAGTGGCAAAGCCCGAGCCCTGCCGGAAATAGCTGGCGGAAAAGGGTTGCAGCGGTTGCAACAGCGCCTCAAACACCTGTTTGTTCTTGTCGGGATGCACAAAGCATTGGTTCAGGTGGTCCATCAGTTGTGCCACCAGCACCGATGCCGGCAACGGTGCATGGTCGCTGGCGCGCCTGCCCTGCCAGGAGATGTACAAACGCTGGCGTGCCGACAGCAACGCCTCCAGAAACAGGTAACGGTCGTCTTCACGCCTGGCGCGGTCGCCGGGCCGTTGCTGCCCCGGTCTGCTGATCAAATCAAAGTCACGCGGTGCCGGACTGCGCGGATAGGCGCTGTCGTTCATGCCCAGCAGACACACCACCTTGAAAGGAATGGCGCGCATGGGCATGAGCGTGGCGAACTGCACACCGCCTGCGGCAAAACGCCGTTGCAAACTGATGTTGTCGAGTTGCGCCAGCCAGTGACTGCGCAACACGCCCAGACCCACAGGCTCATCGAAACCTGCCAACTGGCAATCGCTCAGCCAGTCTTCCAGCGGTGCCGTCGCCTGATCGAGCACACGCTGCTCGGCATCGTCTGCAGGTTTGAAAAAGCGCTCTGTCAATGACTGCATCAGCGGCAACCACTGCGCTGGTGTGCGATCGACGTGCAATTCAAGCAAGCTGCGGCCCATGTCGTCCAGCCATTGCAGCAGGCCGCTGATCAGCCTGGCGTCGAGTCCGTCTATCCCCGCCTGTGCTGCGCTGCCCTGCCACACCGGATGTTGTGCCTGCGCCCCGCTGGCATAGCCCAGCAGCAACCGCCGCAGGCCGAAAGCCCAGGTGTTTTGGTCGGCGTCGGGCAGGGCTGCCGGTATGCCCCAGGGCCGGCGGTGTTCCGGGTCCAGCCCCCAGCGCACCCCGGCAGCCGACAGCCATTCGTGCAATTGAACAACATCGGCTTCGCTCACGCCATAGCGTTCGCGAACCGCCTTGACCTGGAACAAACCCAGCCAGTCGCGCAGGCTCAGGCGCAGTTGCGGCAATTGCAGCAAGCTGTCGAGCGCCTGCACCAGCGGATGGCTGTGCGGCGTGCTGTCGGTGACTGAAAACGGCAGGTCCAACGCGCTGCGGCCACTGCCTGCATAACGGCCGAACACCGCTTGTATGTGCGGCGCAAACACAGCCATGTCGGGCACCATGACCATGATGTCATCGGCCTGCAACTGCGGGTCGGCGTTCAGCCAGCCCAGTACCCGGTCGTGCAATACCTCGACCTCGCGCTGTGCACTGTGCGCCTGCACAAAGATGACGCTGTCATCTGCCGTCTGCGCTGATGCCAATGCCGGAGTCGGCGTCTGCAGATTCAAGATGCCGGACTGCAACTGCTGCAACACCATCGGGCGCTGCTGCAAGTCAAGCGCTTCCTGCACCGGATCGACAAACACGCTGACACGTTCATAGTGCGGCGAGTTTTCGTCCACGGCTTCAAACCGGTCGATGGCGTGCAGGTAGTCGCGTCCCTGCCTGCCCCAGGAGGCCAGCAGCGGATGGCCGCCCGCAGACAGGTCTTCGCTGAGATGGCCCCAGTGTTCACGGCAAGGGTTGTGCACAAACATCAGCACCGGCAGATGCCGGCCCAGCGCAACCAGCGCCTGCATGGTTTGCATGGGCAAGGCGGTGATACCGAAGACCATCAGGCGCGGCGGCAAACCAGCGATGCTGCCGGGTTCGCGCTGCTTCAATTCGCGCAGAAACGACTCATGCACCTCTGAACGCGCTTCAAAACCTGAGGCCTGCTGCTGATGCACATCGCTGAGCAAGTCGCGCCACATGGCGGCCTGCCAGCGCTGGCCGGGCGGCAGCGGCTCAGCCCGGTCCAGCGTGTCTCTTTCTTGCGCCCACTGCTGCAACCAGTCTGAACGGTAGTTTTGATAGCCTTCCAGCACATCGGCGAGTTGCTGCGACAAGTGGTAGGCGCGTATGCCGCCGGTGTCCCCGTCCAGGTAATGCGCCAAGGCAGCGAAACGCGGGTCGGCCAGCCAGTGCGGCAATCTGCGCCATATACGCCAGGCCAGCGGGGATTTGTCCAGCGGCATGGTAACGGGCAGGCGGTCAGTACCCAGCACGCTGCGGTAAATCTGCCACAACTGGCTGGAAGGCAAGGCCATGCGGGTGGCCGCGCAAATACCCAGTGCATCATCCTGCGCCAGCGACACGCTGAGCCAGTGCTTCATGCCGTTGCTTTGCACCAGCACGGTTTCAGCGGCCAGCGGCGGCAACGGGTTGTTGCGGATGTGCGCGACCAGCAGGTCGCGCAATCCTTCCATGCGGTTGCTGTGCAACACCATGAATCCGGTACGTGGGCTGGGCGTCATCGGTAGGCTTGTGAAAAACAGACCCCCAGCTTAAGCCATGAACAGGCTCATGGCGCGAGCCCGTGACTATTTGGTCAGCGGCTTGCCGTCCTTGTCGAACGTATAGGTCAGGTCTTTCTCGATCTGACCCTCGCAGGCCGCCGCCATATTGCGTTTGGCATTGCCGCAGGCGATATTGGCCGAGGTCATGATGTCATCCTTGGCCGGATCGCCTTTTTTGGTGCAGAAATACTCGTACTGGCTTTTGGTCTGC
>SHXP01000061.1 GCA_009693225.1 Limnohabitans sp.
TTTGTTCAACCTCCAAACCTTCCCAGGAGGCGCCTGCGCCCGGGTGCCCGGCCAATGTGTTGAGGTCATTGATATTGAGCAAGGCATGAAGCAATCCGCTGTCGCGCACATAAACCTTGGGTGTTTTCACCAAGCGCTTGCCCAGGTTGACAAAATGCGGCTCCAGCCGCCTCAACATCAAGGTATCGGTCATCGCGTCCAGGTAGCGGCCCACCGTGGTGTGCGACAGACCGCCCAAAGACGCGGCAATTTGTGAGGCGTTGAACAACTGACCGTGCAAGTGTGCCGTCATGCGCCAAAAGCGTTGCATGGTTTGCGCAGGCAAATTCAAACCGAATTGACGCAAATCCCGGTTGAGAAAAGTGGCGATGAAATCCTGCCGCCAGAAAAACGACTGCTCGTCGTTCGCTGCCGTGAAGCTCAGAGGAAAGCCGCCGCGCAGCCAAAGCCGCTGCAATAAGTCCAGGTCTGTGTCTGTGGTGACGACATACGCTTGTTCTGTCATGACTTCGCGCACTTGAAACGGCGTCAACTCCAAATAGCTGAACCGAGCGGCCAAAGACGCCGAGCTTTGCGCAAGCAGTTGACCGGACGCTGACCCCAGCAGCAAAAAGCGACCGGCTTGTCTGTGTGCATCAATTTCAGGGCGCAGTTGCGCAAATAGTCCGGGGACAAATTGCACCTCGTCGAGCACCAGCAAACGGTCACGGTGCGCGGCCAGAAAACCGCTGGCTTCGCTGATGTTGACGCGGTCTGGCTCCAGTTGTAAATCCAGTTGCAAAGCGCCGGGGTGCTGCAAGGCTATGGCTTTGGCCAGCGTGGTTTTGCCCACTTGACTGGGCCCCAGCAAGACCAGACCCGGCGAATAAGCCAGCCGTTCCTGTGCTTGTTTCATCAAAACGCGTGAAATGTCCATGGACACGGTCTCAATTAATCGTGCATTTTGCCAGTTCAATCGACAATTTACAAGGTTAATTCGGCAGGATCAGGCAAACCGCTTGAACCATTCCAACAACAGCGCATTTACCGCCGCGCTTTGTTCGCGTTGTAAAAAGTGCCCGGCTTCGGCCACTTCGCGGTATTCATAAGGCCCGCCGAAACAAGGGCCTTGTTCACGCATGAGTTCGGCGCGCATATCGTCAGCGCCGCACAAAGTCAGCGTCGGCACGGTGATGGTGTGTTGCATGGCCGCGCGCAGCTCGTGCAACGCCGGGTCGGCTTTGGACGGGTCGAACATGGCGCGGTAATAGGCCAGTGCATTGCTCAGCACGCCGGGTTGCAACAGACAGACCTTCACATGGCGTATGTGTTCGCTGTCCTCGTACCCGTGCACCGACCAGGATTGCCACAGGTAATCGATGAACGCCATGTCGTTGGCCAGCAAGGCTTTCTCGGGAAAACCGGCTTGCTGAAAAAACCACCAATGGAAAGAACGCTGTATGTGTTTGGGCGTCAGCAGATGATCGGCGAGGATGTGAGGATGCGGCACGGCCATCAACACCGCGCTGTGCAACAAGTCGGGCCTGGCCGCGCACAGCGCATAGCCAATGATGGCGCCCCAGTCCTGGCCGATGTAATGCAGTTTTTCGCCGGGAGACACGGCTTCAATCAAACCGGCAATGGCGTGGACCAGACTGGCTTTGTCGAAATACGCGTTGTCGGCCACGCGTGTGGGCAGATAACCGGGCAAATACGGCAGAACGACACGGTACCCGGCTTGTGAGAGCGCCTGTGTTTGCGCCGACCAGGACTGCGGAATGTCCGGGAAACCGTGTACCAACAACAGCAAGGGGCCGCTGCCTTGGGTCAGGCAGACAAAGTCGACGCCGTTGGCGTGAATATGTAATGGGTCCTGCATATCAGGTACCGCCGACATAGGGGTTGGTTTTGCGCTCGAGCCCGAGGGTGCTCTCCGGGCCGTGGCCGGGAATGAACACCGTGTCGTCGCCCATGGGCCACAGGCGCTGGGTGATGCTGTATATCAGGTGCTGGTGGTTGCCCTGGGGAAAATCGGTGCGGCCTATACTGCCGGCGAACAGCACATCGCCGACAAAGGCGCGGTTCATCTCGGCCGAATAAAACACCACGTGGCCGGGCGTGTGACCCGGGCAATGCCGCACTTGCAGTGTGTGCTTGCCCAGTGTGACCGTGTCGCCGTCAGCAAGCCAGCGCGTCGGCTTGAAGGCGCGTGCCGGCGGAAAACCGTAGGTGGCGGCCGCCATCGGCAAACCGTCTATCCAGAACTGATCGGCGGGGTGCGGCCCGATGACGGGCAACTGCAATTGCTCGGCCAGATCGGCGGTGGCAGCGGCGTGGTCCAGGTGCGCGTGCGTGATCCAGATGTAAGTCAGCGTGATGCCCAGTTGCTTGCAAGCGTCGAGCAACACATCGATGTCGCCGCCCGGGTCGATGACGGCAGCGGTCATGCCCTCGTCCTCCCAGACCAGGGAACAGTTTTGCTGGAAGGCGGTGACGGGGATGGTTTCGTAGTGGAGCATGGGGAGGGATTCTGATTAACCAGTGAATGCTAATCGACGAACCTTGGACATCAGCTTTGAAACACCAACACCCCATCCTCAAACCCGCCGAACCGCAGGGCCAGCACATCAATCACATAGTTTTGATGCACCCGCCAGGGCGGGGCCGCGCCCTGCTTGGGCAGCATGGCGCTGGCGCGTTGCACATAGCCTGAGGTGAAATCCAGAAACGCTTGCGTGGTTTGCGACGGGTCGTGCTGCGGGCAGACAAACCGGTAGCCGCGACGGTCCATGTATGTCAACAGCCTGCACACATAGCTGGCGGTCAGGTCGGCTTTCAGTGTCCACGATGCATTCGTGTAGCCGAATGCCACCGCCAGGTTGGGCAAGCCAGAGAGCATCATGCCCTTGTAGGCCAGTGCGTGACCGGCTACAAACGGCTTTCCGTCCACGTGAATGGCCACATCGGCCAGCACATTAAGTTGCAAACCGGTGGCCACGACGACGATGTCCGCTGGTAGCGATGTACCGTCTTGCAAGTTGATGCCGTCGGCATCAAACCGTGCAATCTGCCCCGTCGCCACACTCACCTTGCCTCCGCGTATCTGTTTGAACAAATCGCCGTCGGGCAGGGCGCACACGCGCTGGTCCCACGGGTGGTAGCGCGGTGTGAAATGCGTGGCCACATCAAAGTCGCGCTCCAAGGCTTTTTTCACCATGCCAATCAAATAGTTTTTAAAGAACAGCGGTTTGCGTCTGGCCAGCTGGAAATAAAAAATGCCTTGCAATATGTTGCGCCAGCGCACATAGCGGTAGCCCAGGTTGAACGGCAGCCAGCGGTCCAGTTTCTCACCCAGAGCTTCCTGCGCCGGGCGGGTCACCACATACGAGGGTGATCGCTGCAACAGGGTCACATGCGCTGCGTCTTTCGTCATGGCCGGCACGATGGTCATCGCGGTGGCCCCGCTGCCTATGACCACCACGCGCTTGCCGACATACGACAAGCCCCCGGGCCAGAACTGCGGATACACCAGTTGGCCTGTGAAATCGTCTTGCCCGTCGAAATGCGGCTGATGCCCTTGCGCATAGCTGTAGTAGCCGCCGCACATGTACAAAAACCGCGTCTCTTGCGTGCGCGTGCTGCTGTCAGCCAGTTGCGCGTTCACGCGCCAGCAGGCTTGTTTTGAAGACCAATCCGCTCTGACAACGCGGTGCTGGAAATCTATCTGTTGCGACACGCCGGTTTCTTCTGCGGCGTCACGTATGTATTGCAGGATGGACGGCCCGTCGGCCATGGCCTGGGTGCTGCGCCAGGGCTTGAACGCATAGCCGAGCGTGTGCATGTCCGAGTCCGAGCGCACGCCGGGGTAGCGAAACAAATCCCAGGTGCCGCCGATGGCCTTGCGTGCTTCCCAGATGCGCCAGCGTTTGTCCGGGCAATGCGTTTGCAGATGGCGTGCCGCGCCTATGCCGGACAAGCCCGCGCCGATGATCAATAAGTCGAGCATGTCAAACCTTTGATGGTGGTGAAACACCAAGTACAAGTTGTTGTTTGAATGTGAGGGTGCATCGCCGGGGCCAATCAGTCGGTGACTTTGCCGCGCAAGGCCTTGGTCTGGCCGCGCAAGACTTTGCAGTCAATGCGCTGCATGCGTGCACTGAACGAGGGTTTGGTGGCGCGACGGGGCTTGACCGGCTTGGCCGCCAGTGCCACCAGTTCATGCAAACGCGCCATGGCATCGGCGCGGTTGCCCTCCTGGCTGCGCGAGCTTTGCGCTTTGATGACGACCACGCCGTCAGCGGTAATGCGCTGGTCTGACATCGCCAGCAATTTGTCTTTCACCTCGTCCGGCAGCGACGAGGCGCGTATGTCAAAACGCAAATGCACCGCGCTCGACACTTTATTCACATGCTGGCCGCCCGCACCCTGCGCGCGGATGGCGCTGAGTTCGATTTCGTGCTCGGGGATGGTGAAGACGGGGGCGTTCATGGGTAGGGACAGTAGCAGGTTTGACAAGCCATCGCCGTTGCAGGGTATTTGAAATGGCACAAGTACATAGAGCGCGTCGGCCGGGTGCTGTACCGGCGCGACAGTGTTTGATCAGATCACAATGTCGTAGCTGACGGTGATGGGCGCATGGTCGGAAAACTTCTCGTCCTTGTAGATCGATGCTGAGCGCGCGGTATCAGCCAGCGCAGGCGTGGCCAGGTGGTAATCCAGGCGCCAACCCACGTTGTTTGCATACGCCTGGCCCCGGTTGCTCCACCAGGTGTAGCAAGCGTCGGTGGTCTCAGGGTGTAAGCGGCGGTAGACATCGACCAGGCCGCCGCCGTTCAGCAGCGTTGTCATCCAGGCGCGTTCTTCGGGAAGAAAGCCGCTGTTTTTCTGGTTGCTGCGCCAGTTCTTCAAATCGATCTGCTGGTGCGCGATATTGATGTCGCCGCACAGTATCAGTTCGCGGCCATTTTTCAAGCCCCTCAGGTGCGGGTACATCACCTCCAGAAAACGGAATTTCGCTTTCTGGCGCTCCGGGCCGGATGCGCCGCTGGGGAAATAGCTGCTCATCAGCGACAGCTTGCGCTTGGGCGTGTCAAAGCGCAGTTCCAGGTAGCGGCCCTCGGCGTCGAACTCGCCGCCGTCAAAACCTTGAATCACGTGGCTGGGCTCATGGCGGGTGTACATGCCGACGCCGGCATAGCCTTTTTTCTCGGCGCAATGGAAATAGCCCGAGAGGCCGGCCAGGGTTTCAAACTTGCCGACCATGTCGGCTTCCTGCGCCTTGA
Organism: Limnohabitans sp.; assembly: GCA_009693225.1. Taxonomy (GTDB): domain Bacteria; phylum Pseudomonadota; class Gammaproteobacteria; order Burkholderiales; family Burkholderiaceae_C; genus Limnohabitans. The sequence continues at coordinate 5,262 of SHXP01000061.1, forward strand.
CTTCCTGCACACACATACAATCTGGCGATGCTGTTGCAAGCCAGTTTTCCAGCCCTTTGCTGCTGGCTGAACGTATGCCGTTCAGGTTGAGGCTGGTGAGTTTGAACAAGGAATCCCCCATGTCTTTGCACCATACGCCAGACCACACGCTGGCGCAAGCGTTCATTCAATTCTCGCTGGAATCGGGGGTGCTCAAATTCGGCAGCTTCAAAACCAAGGCCGGGCGCATATCGCCCTACTTTTTCAACGCCGGTTTGTTTGACGACGGCGCCAAACTCAGCTGCCTGGCCGGGTTTTATGCACAGGCGCTGGTGCAATCGGGTTTGCAGTTCGACATGATTTTCGGCCTAGCCTACAAAGGCATTCCGCTGGGCGCGGCTGTCGCCATCGAGCTGGCGCGACTCGGCCATAACTATCCTTATGCCTATAACCGCAAAGAGGCCAAAGACCACGGCGAGGGCGGCTCGCTGGTCGGTGCGCCGCTCATGGGCCGGGTGCTGATCGTCGACGATGTGATGAGCGCGGGCACGGCGGTGCGCGATTCAATAGCGCTGATGCAGGAGGCCGGGGCCACGGCCTACGGCGTAGCCATCGCGCTGGACCGCCAGGAAATGGCGACTGAAGCGGCGGCGGACGGCTCGGTGCATGACGTGGCGCACAGCGCGGTGCAATATGTGAGGGACGCCCTGGGGCTCAAAGTCTGCGCGGTGGCGCAACTCAGCGATTTGCTGGCTTACCTGGGCGCCCAAAGCGCTGAGGAACTGGTGCAATACCTGCCCGCGGTGCAGGCTTACCGCGATCGCTACGGCGTGTCCTGAGCCAAGGTACAGTCCGGCTGACGGGAATGGTGGCGAACCGCTAAACTGACCGGTCACTTACAGAAGCTGGAGTACGCATGAACGCCCCCCTGCCCGAACACATTCGCAAAGCCCTGGAAACCGTACAACTCGACGACAAATACTCACTCGAGCATGGTCGCGCTTTCATGAGCGGGGTGCAGGCGCTGGTACGTTTGCCCATGTTGCAGCGCCAGCGTGACCAGTTGGCCGGTAAAAACACGGCCGGTTTCATCAGCGGTTACCGTGGTTCACCGCTGGGCAATTACGACCAGGCGTTGTGGAGCGCGCGCAAGCATTTGCAGGCCCAGCACATCGTGTTCCAGCCCGGTGTCAACGAAGAACTTGCAGCCACCGCCTTATGGGGCACGCAGCAGCTGGGCTTTGCGCCGCCGGGCAACAACAAATTTGACGGCGTGTTCGGCATCTGGTATGGCAAGGGCCCGGGCGTGGACCGCACCTCGGACGTGTTCAAGCATTGCAATATGGCGGGCACCACTCCCTGGGGCGGCGTGCTGGCGATTGCCGGTGACGACCATGTGTCCAAGAGCAGCACGGCGGCCCACCAAAGCGACCATATTTTCAAAGCCTGCGGCCTGCCGGTGTTTTTCCCGGCCTCGGTGCAGGAGGTGCTGGACTTTGGTTTGCACGGGTTTGCGATGAGTCGCTTTGCAGGCGTGTGGGCCGGCATGAAAACCATCCAGGAAATTGTCGAGTCCAGCGCCACGGTCGATATCGACCCGCAGGGCCTACAAATTGTGATCCCTGAGTTCGACATGCCGCCCGGCGGTGTGCACATCCGCTGGCCGGACGATGCGCTGTCGCAGGAAGCGCGTCTGTTCAATTACAAATGGTATGCGGCGCTGGCCTATATACGCGCCAACCGTTTGAACCACACCGTGATTCGCGGCCCGCACGACCGCTTCGGCCTGATAGCCAGCGGCAAGGCGTACAACGACACGCGCCAGGCCCTGCTCGATCTGGGGCTGGACGACAACACCTGCAAACGCTTAGGCATCCGGGTGCACAAGGTCGGCGTGGTCTGGCCCTTAGAGTCGCAAAGCACGCGCGAATTCGCCGAAGGCTTGCAGGAAATCGTCGTGGTGGAAGAAAAACGCCAGCTCATCGAATATCAGCTGAAAGAAGAGCTGTACAACTGGCCCGACGCCAAGCGCCCGCGCGTGCTGGGCAAGTTTGATCAGGTCGAGGGCGACAGCGGCGGCGAATGGTCGGCGCCGAACCCGATCAGCCACACGCTGCTGCGCTCAAACGCAGACTTGACGCCTGCTTTGATCGCGCAGGCGATCGCCAAACGCCTGAAAAAAATGGGCCTGGATGTCGACACAACCACCCGCATAGACGCTCAACTCGCGGTGCTCGAAGCCAAAAGCCAAGCCATGCAGGTGCTCGAGATCAAGGCCGACAGACAGCCCTGGTTTTGTTCGGGTTGCCCGCACAACACGTCCACCAAAGTGCCTGAGGGCTCACGCGCCATGGCCGGCATCGGTTGCCATTTCATGTCGCTGTGGATGGACCGCAGCACTACCGGTTTCACGCAAATGGGCGGCGAGGGCGTGCCCTGGGTCGGCCAGCAGCCGTTCAGCAACGACCTGCACATATTTGCCAATATCGGCGACGGCACTTATTTCCACAGCGGCATTCTGGCGGTGCGCCAAAGCGTGGCTGCAGGCGTGAACATCACTTACAAAATTCTGTACAACGATGCGGTCGCCATGACCGGCGGCCAGCCGATCGGTGAGCGCGCCGAAGGCCACAGCGTCATTCAAATCGCGCAAAGCATGCGCGCCGAGGGCGCCAAACGCATCGTCATCGTCACCGACGAGCCTGAAAAATACGAGCCTGTCGGCAAAAACGGCTTGCCCGGTACGCCCTTGGGCCTGCCAGAAGGAGTCGCCGTAGAACACCGGGACGAGCTGGACCGGGTGCAGCGCAGCATGCGCGAGATCAAAGGTTGCACCGTCATCATTTATGACCAGACCTGCGCCACCGAAAAACGCCGTCGCCGCAAACGCGGCACCATGGTCGACCCGGCGGTACGCGTCGTTATCAACGAAGCGGTGTGCGAGGGTTGCGGCGACTGCAGCTCGCAAAGCAATTGTCTGAGTGTCGAGCCGCTGGAAACCGAACACGGCCGCAAGCGCAGCATCAACCAGAGCACTTGCAACAAAGACCAAAGCTGCGTCAAAGGCTTTTGCCCGAGCTTTGTGACCGTCGAGGGCGGTCAGTTGCGCAAGAAAAACACGAGCAGCGACCGTCGCGAGCCTTCGCTGCTGGGCGACCTGCCCGAGCCGGAACTGCCCTCGCTCACGCGCGGCGTTTATCCGGGCGGTTACGGCATTGTGGTGGCAGGTGTCGGCGGCACCGGTGTCATCACCATCGGGCAGTTGCTCGGCATGGCGGCGCATATGGAGGGCAAGGGCATCGTCACCCAGGATTCAGCCGGGCTGGCGCAAAAAGGCGGCGCCACCTGGAGCCATGTGCTGATTGCACAGCACCAGGACGATATCCGCACCACGCGCGTGTCCACCGCCGCTGCGGATTTGATCCTGGGCTGCGACCCCATCGTCACCGCCGGCAAGGAAACCATGGTGCGCATGCGCCCCGGGCGCACCCGCGTGGCCATCAACGGACTGGCGACCCCGACGGCGGCGTTTGTGAAAAACGGCGCTTGGGCCAACCCCAGCGACAGCTGCCTTGAGGACATTCTGCAAGCGGTCGGCAACGAGCCACGCAACATGGGCGCGTTTGACGCCAACCAGGTGTCGACCCAGTTGCTCGGCGACAGCATTTTCATCAACCCCATGGTGATGGGCTTTGCCTGGCAGCGCGGCTGGATACCGCTGACGCAAGAGGCGATATTGCGCGCCATCGAACTCAACGGTGTACAGGTTGAGGCCAACCGCCAGGCGTTTTTGTGGGGCCGCTGGTGTGCCCACGACCTGGCCAAAGTACAGGCGCTGACACAGCCGGTGCAGATGGTGAACTTCAAAGCGCGTGAATCCTTGCAGTCCATCCTGCAAAAACGTATGGTCTGGCTTGAGCAGTACCAGGACAAGGCTTACGCCAAACAATACATGTCATTTGTGCAGGATGTGCAGCAGAAAACCTCGGCGCAGGTGGCTGAAGCCGTGGCTCGCAGTCTGTACAAGTTGATGGCGTACAAGGACGAGTACGAGGTCGCGCGTTTGCATGCCGACCCGGTCTTTCTCAAGCGCATTGCCGATCAGTTTGAGGGCGATTTCAGCCTCAACTACCACCTGGCGCCGCCTTTGCTGGCCAAGAAAAACGACAAGGGCGAGCTGGTTAAACAAAAATTCGGACCCTCTATGCTGACCGGGTTCAAACTGCTGTCGCGCCTGCGCTTTTTGCGCGGCGGTGTGTTCGATGTGTTCGGCTACACCGAAGAGCGGCGCACCGAGCGTGCGTTGACCGACCAGTACAAGGCCAGCATCACCGAGGTGATGGCGTCATTCACCCCGGATAAGCACGCACTCGCACTTGAGATCGCCCGCATTCCGGAAAAGATCAAGGGCTATGGCCACGTCAAGGAACGCCACCTCAAAGCCGCGCGCGAGCAATGGGATGGACTCTTGCATGCCTGGCGCGCCTGATGTCAGGGCCAGCCCCCGGGTGCGGCCCGGGCCGCTTGCGGGCTTGTGCACAAGCGGTGTTTGCCGATGAAGCCGGCCGCGCATGACGGCTTTCCCTATGCCTTGAACGTCAACCGGTTTATCGGTGCTGCGCCGCTGTCCGGTCAAGCCTTTACCGTGGTTGGCGTGCCTTGGGACGGCGCAGTCACCCACCGGCCCGGCGCACGTTTCGGGCCGCAAGCCATTCGCCGGGCCAGCTTGATGCTGTGTGACGCGGCCCACCCCTTGTTCAATGTCAGTGCGCAAGCGTTGCTGGGCGGTGCGGGGGACATGCACTTGTCCAACGCCGCCGGTTTGGCGGTGGCCCGGGACCAGATACGCGCACAGGCAGGCGCTTTGATCGCGCGCCATCACACGGTGTTTCTGGGCGGCGATCACTTCATCACCTTGGCGGTGCTGCAAGCTATGCACGCGCAACACGGCCCTGTGGCCATGGTGCATTTCGATGCCCATTGCGACACCTGGCAAGACCATTTCGGCGAACCCTTGGGTCACGGCATCTGGACATACGAGGCGATCAAGCAAGGCCTGGTGTTGCCTCAAAAAACCGTGCACATCGGCTTGCGCTCCGGTGGCCGACGCGAAGCCCGCGGCTATGTGCAATCGCAAGGCGGCTTGATCATAGGCATGGACTGTGTCGAAGTCGCGCCGGCCTATGACCATGCCGAATTGACCGCCAACGCCGCGGCCACCCTGGTGTGGACGTATTTGTTTGCGCAAGTCGCCAAGCGCTTTGGCTGAAAACCCATGGACCTGAAGCACAAAAACCGGCTGGTCGGGGCGGATAACTATTACGAAACCACGGTCACGCTTGAACCCTCGGTTGCGCCCTTACAAGACCATTTGCAGGCAGATGCGCTGGTCATTGGCGGCGGGCTGGCCGGCTTGAGCGCCGCCATCGCGCTGGCCGAACGCGGCATGCAGGTGGTGCTCCTGGAAGCGCAGCGCGTGTGCCAGGGACCGTCAGGGCGCAACGGCGGCCAG
>SHXP01000062.1 GCA_009693225.1 Limnohabitans sp.
GAGGGCGTGAATCTGATATCTTTCAGCTTGGCTGAGGTGTTTGTAGATCATGAGCAACTTCGACTGCCAGGTCAAGAAGCCTTGAATGCTAAACATCCTCAGCCACCTAACCATCAGTTATTCAAAGTTGCACTTCGTGTTTGAATCCGCCTTTTAATAATTGACATCAATGCTTTACATAATTCTGTTGGACGCGCAAATTGCGACTCAAGCTGAAGTCGGTACCACGCAAACGGCGACTTGCAAAATCGCTGTTTTGACTTTCCACACGACAGATTAAGATGAAGCCATCACCTATCAGCTGAAAACCATGAGCCTTCTGTTCACCCCCCTGCAACTCAACTCTCCACGCGGCCCTCTGACCCTGCCCAACCGCATCGTGGTCGCCCCCATGTGCCAGTACGCCTGTCACCTTGACGGCAAGGCCAACGACTGGCACCTCATGCACTGGGCCAATCTGCTCAACAGCGGCGCCGGTGTGTTCATGATCGAAGCCACCGCCGTCACCGCGCAAGGCCGCATCACACACAATTGTCTGGGGATTTGGGATGATGCAACTGCCAATGCACTGGCCGACAACCTGGCGCGCGCGCGCAAACTCGCACCTCCCGCCTCCGTGTGTTTGCAAATCGCCCACGCCGGACGCAAAGCATCCAGCGCACAACCCTGGAACGGCGGCATGCTGATCCGTAAATCGGTTGGCGGCTGGGAACCGGTGGCCCCCTCACCCATCAACCTTCTGCCCGGCGAAGATCCGCCGCATGAAATCGATGCTTCCGGTCTGCTCGACATTGGGAAGGCATTTGTGAAAGCCGCTGAACGCGCACAAGCCATGGGCCTGGAGATGCTGGAGTTGCACGGTGCGCACGGTTATCTGCTGCACGAGTTTTTGTCGCCTGTCGCCAACCAGCGCAATGACAACTACGGCGGTAATTTCGCCAACCGCACGCGTTTCCCCTTGCAGGTGTTCAACGCGGTACGCAAGGTGTTCAACGGTGTACTGGGCATGCGTTTGTCGGCCAGCGACTGGGTTAAAGGCGGCTGGGACCTGGAACAAACCACCGACTTCACCAAACTGTTGAAGCAAGCCGGTGCCGACTTTGTCCATGTGTCATCGGGCGGCATTTCACCGCAGCAAAAAATCAACATCGGCCCGGGCTACCAGGTGCATTTCGCCAGACACATCAAACAGCATGCCGGTTTGCCCACCATCGCCGTAGGTTTGATCACCGAAGCGCAACAGGCCGAAGACGTGTTGCAGGCCGGCGACGCAGACATGATCGCCCTAGGTCGCAGCTTTTTGTACAAACCGCGCTGGGGCTGGGAGGCGGCAGCAGCGCTCGGCGGTCAGGTGCAGGCCACGCAGCAATACTGGCGCAGTCTGCCGCGTGAAGCCGCCGGCATTTTCGGCGACGCGAAAATCGGCATGCGTTAAAACACCGGCTTGCCCTGCAAGCCTTCGCGCACACTGGGGTAACGCAGTTTCATGCGTAACTCGGTTTTCAAGCGCTGGTTGTGCATGCGCCTGGATTCGCTCATGAAGCTCAATGCCATGGCAGGCAATGAGGTTTGCGCCTGCGCGCGGCTGATGCGCGGCGGTCGCGGCAACTGCCACAGGTCCGCCGCCCAGTCCATGTAGTCGCCAATCAACATATCGCTGTCGTCACTCACGTGCAAAGGCCTGAGGGTTTTGCCGCGCCACAAGGCCAGTACCGTGGCACGTGCCAGATCATCGGCATGAATATGGTTGGTGTAGACATCATCTGCCGATTGCAGCACCGGCGTGCCGCGTTGCAGCCGTTCGCGCGGCGTGCCGCCTTCGCGGTCCAGCACATAAATGCCCGGGATACGCAACACCTGGACGCGCGGAAAACCGCGCGAGCCCCAGGCGTTCAACCAGGCTTCAGCATCTACCCGGCGTGCGGCGCGGTCCGTCTGCGGGTTCAATGCTTGCGTTTCGTCTATCCGGGCTCCTGCGCAATCGCCATACACACCGCTGGTGGATCCGTACACCACGGCCAGCGGCGTAGACCTCAGCATCAAGGCCTGCACCAGGGCGCGGCTGCGCGGATCGGCGCGGCCTTGCAAAGGCGGCGGTGCCATATGGATGTGGTGTGTTGCTACACCTGCCAGCCTTCGCAAGCTTGACGCTTCGTCAAGATTGCCATGCAAAGCAGTGATGCCTTGCTGCAGCAAAGTTGCAACGCGAGACACGCTGCTGGTCAAGGCATAGACCCGGCTGGCCTGTTTCAGTAAAGCGGCGGCACGCAGGCCCACGTCGCCGCAACCGACAACCAAGACACGCGGCCGTTTGAAACGGACGGGCAATGCGCCTATGGGGTTCTGGTTTGAGGGCAAAATCCTGTCTTTCATCCAAGAAGTCAAAAACCAGAGGATAGCAAGCATGGCGTTTCAAGTTTCGGTACAACCCAGTGGCCGGTCGTTCAACGTGGACAAGGACGAAACGATTCTGACGGCAGGTATACGCCAGGGTGTCGGTCTGCCTTACGGGTGCAAGGACGGCGCCTGCGGTTCCTGCAAATGCCTCAAGGTATCCGGCGAGATTCACATGAGCGCTTACCAAAGCAAGGCTTTGAGCGACGAAGAGCTGGCCAAGGGCATGGTGCTGACCTGCCGTGCCACTGTATTGAGCGATGTACTGCTCGAATCGCGTCAGGTGACCAGCGCTGATGCTTTCCCCATCCGCAAAATGCCGGTGCGCATTGCGTCTTTAGAAAAAATGTCGCATGACGTGATGTGCATCACGCTGCAATTGCCGTCCACCGAACACATGCAACACCACGCCGGGCAGTATGTGGAGTTTTTATTGCGCGACGGCTCTCGCCGTGCCTACTCAATCGCCAATGCACCGCACACCTTGGTGGCGGGTGCGCCAGTCATCGAGCTGCATATCCGGCACATGCCGGGCGGCAAATTCACCGACCATGTGTTCGGCGCCATGAAAGAAAAAGAGATTCAACGCATAGAAGCGCCGTTCGGCGGTTTTTACCTGCGTGAAGACAGTGACAAGCCGATGGTGCTGCTGGCTTCGGGCACCGGTTTTGCGCCGATCAAAGCGCTGCTGGAACACATGCAACACAAAAACATACACCGCCCCGCGCGTTTGTACTGGGGCGGCCGCCGCCCCGCAGATTTGTATATGAACGACTGGGTGACGGCGCAATTGCCCCTCATGCCGCAACTGCAATACATACCCGTGGTGTCCGACGCTTTGCCCGAAGACCAGTGGACGGGCAGAACCGGTTTTGTGCATGCGGCGGTACTGCAAGACATCGCTGATTTGTCAGGTCATCAGGTCTATGCCTGCGGCGCGCCGGTGGTGATTGATGCGGCACAACGCGACTATCTGGCGCACGGCTTGCCGGCTGAAGCATTTTTTGCTGATTCTTTCACCAGCGAAGCCGACAAGCTTTAAGTTTTGCTGGCGTCTGCGTTTTTCTGACGCAGCAATCGCATTTTTTCTGCAATCTTGATCTCCAGACCGCGCTCGACCGGTTCGTACAACAGCGGCGGCTTCATGCCGTCTGGCCAGTAGTTTTCACCGGCGGCGAATGCATCGGGTTCATCGTGCGCGTACCTGTAGGCCTTGCCGTAGTCCAGATCCTTCATCATCTGCGTCGGTGCATTGCGCAAATGCACCGGCACCGGACGTGTGCCATCCGACTTGATGAGTTTGCGAACCTTGTTGTAGGCCTTATAGACAGCATTCGATTTGGGGGCAATAGCCAGATACACCACACATTCCGCCAATGCCAATTCGCCTTCGGGTGAACCTAGCTGCTCGTACACCTCGGCAGCATCCAGCGCCAGCCGCAAGGCACGCGGGTCGGCCAGACCGATGTCCTCGGCAGCCATGCGAATCATGCGCCGCGCCATGTACTTGGGCTCTGCGCCGCCGTCGAGCATGCGCACCAGCCAGTACAAGGCGGCGTCCGGGTCAGAACCGCGCACCGATTTGTGCAGCGCACTGATGGTGTCGTAGAACTGCTCGCCGCCTTTGTCGTAACGGCGCATGCGTTCGCCCAGCACTTTCATCAGCCAGGCATCGCTGATTTGCATCAGAGACTCTCGTTGCGCCGCCACCGCCAATGTTTCCAGCGTATTGAGTAAACGTCTGGCGTCGCCGTCGGCATAAGCGATCAATCGCGCCTGAGCCGCGTCTTCGAGTTCAGGCACGGCCTGGATGGCACGCGCCTTGTCCACAATTTGCGTCAAATCGTCTTCAGACAAAGGCTGCAACACATACACGGCGGCGCGCGACAGCAGTGCCGAATTCACTTCAAACGAAGGGTTCTCGGTGGTCGCGCCTATGAAGGTGAACAGGCCGGACTCCACATGCGGCAAAAACGCATCCTGCTGGCTTTTGTTGAAGCGGTGCACCTCGTCGACAAACACAATCGTTCGTCTTTGCTCGAGCGAATCCCGCGCGGCTTGCGCCATGTCCACGGCTTCGCGGATTTCCTTGACACCGCCAAATACCGCGCTGATCGACAGAAATTGCGCGTCAAACGCATCCGCCATGAGCCGGGCAATCGTGGTTTTGCCGATGCCGGGCGGTCCCCATAACAAGCAACTGTGCGGTTGGCCGGACTCAAAGGCCACGCGCAGCGCCATGCCATCGCCCAGAATATGCTGCTGCCCGACGACCTCGGCCAGCGTGTGCGGGCGCAGGCGTTCGGCCAGCGGTGAATGGGGGTTGGCGTTGACAGTGCTCATGGTGAAGAACGGCTATTGTGACCCGATGACCGGCAATCCGGCTTGCTTAAACACTTCGCGCCAGGCCTGCAACTTGCGATCGAAGGACCAGCCGGCATTGGCCGGGCTGCTCGATGGCAAACACATCACCGGCACGCCCAGAGCGCGTGTGAGTCCGGCGTGTTTGAAACTTTCGCCGCTGTTATGGGCAATCACATGCAACTGCGGGCAAGCGGCTTGCACCAGCGATAAATCATTCGGCCGCGCATGTCGAATGTTGCTGTCCAGACTGCCCTCGCGTTCGCAGGCGGCGTAGACATCCCATAAACCGACTCCGCTCTCAAGCAGCCAGTGGCAGCGCTGTGCGTAGTCCATCGCCAGTACTGCGGGCGCAACCGGCGACAGCAGTGTTGCCGTTATTTTCCAGAAATGGTTTTGCGCATGGCCGTAGTAGTACTGCTGCTTTTCTAAAGAGGCCACGCCCGGAAAACTGCCCAGCACCAGCAAACGGGTACCGGCTGAATAAAGCGGAGCCAGATCTTGTAACACCTCAGTGCTTGATCAGATCAGCGCCCTTGGGCGGCACAAAACTGAATTGCGACAGGGTCAAGTATTTGGGATTGGTGTCAATGCGCTCAAACTTGATCTGGGAACGTGTGCCGAATGCGTCCAGAATATCAAGTTGCGACAGCGTCACCTGTTCACCTTGAACCCGCAAACCGATACGGATTTTTTGCAGACTGCCTTCCTGGTTTCTCGGGTCGGCGCCTATCCATTGCAAACCTTCGGCGCTGGCTTCGGCCTGCAAGACAAATTCTTTTTCCAGCGTCGCCAGATCGGTGGCTGCTGCAATCAGGTAAGCCGGTGTACTGCCCAGGGCCTGCGATTGATTGCGTTGCGTGACCTGGTTCATGTCTGCGTCATACAGCCACAGGTGCTTGCCGTCGGCGACGATGTTTTGCAAAAAAGGTTTGGCGTAATCAAAACGGAACACCGTCGGCCTGATGAAGGAAAAGCTGCCGTTGGAAATTTTGATCTTGGCGGGGCGGCTGTCCTTGGACGGCGTGGTCACGGTCTGCGTGAATTCAGCACGCATGCTGCGTGTAGAAGACAAAAATTTCGCCAGGCTGTCCAGGCTGTCGGCGCGGGCCAGGGTGCAAAAACCAAGGCTTGCTGCTGCAAAACATGCAACACGGATACAGGCTCTGATTGCGGAGAATGACTTCATATAAACTTTCAATAATAAGTGCAGAGAGATGGTTGAACTCTTAAACAAACAAGCCTTTATTCTTGGCGCGTCGTCACCAGAATTTCACGCTGCCCGTTGCTGCTCATGGCACTGACCATACCGGCCTTTTCCATGTCTTCCACCAGCCGGGCGGCGCGGTTGTAGCCGATTTTCAAATGGCGTTGCACCAGCGATATGCTGGCCTTGCGGTTTTTCAAAACCACTTCCACGGCCTGGTCGTACATCGGGTCTTTTTCGCTGACCGTGTCGCCAAACAGGTCGGGGCCGTTGGCTTCACCGTCGACCGTGCCGCCTTCGAGCAAGCCTTCGATGTAATTCGGTTCGCCTTGGGTTTTCAGGTAACTGACAACGCGGTGTACTTCCTCGTCGCTGACAAATGCGCCGTGCACCCGGATCGGAAAACCTGTGCCGCTGGGCAAATACAGCATATCGCCCATGCCCAACAAGGCCTCGGCACCCATCTGGTCAAGAATGGTGCGACTGTCGATTTTGCTGCTGACCTGAAACGCGATGCGCGTCGGGATATTGGCCTTGATCAAGCCGGTGATCACATCGACGCTGGGACGTTGCGTGGCAAGTATCAAATGGATGCCGGCAGCGCGCGCCTTTTGCGCAAGACGTGCAATCAGCTCCTCGATCTTTTTGCCGACCACCATCATCAGGTCGGCCAATTCATCAATCACCACCACGATATGCGGCAAGCGCTCCAGCGGTTCGGGGTCGTCCGGCGTCAAGCTGAACGGGTTGGGCAGCGAATGGCCGGCTTCCTGCGCCTCTTCAATTTTGTGGTTGTAACCGGCCAGATTGCGCACGCCCAGTTTGCTCATCAATTTGTAGCGGCGCTCCATTTCGCCGACGCACCAGTTCAGTCCGTGCGCCGCCTGACGCATGTCTATGACCACGGGCGCGAGCAAATGCGGAATGCCCTCGTACACCGACATTTCCAGCATCTTGGGGTCGATCATCAACAGACGCACATCGCGCGCCTCGGCCTTGTAGAGCAGGCTCAAAATCATGGAGTTGATACCGACAGACTTGCCTGAGCCGGTGGTACCGGCGACCAGAACATGCGGCATCTTCGCCAGGTCGGCCACCACCGGATGCCCGCCGATGTCCTTGCCCAGGCCCATGGTCAGCAATGACTTGGCTTCGTTGTACACCTCGGAGCCGAGAATTTCACTCAAACGGATCGACTGGCGCTTGGCATTGGGCAACTCCAGCGCCATGAAATTTTTACCCGGTATGGTTTCCACCACGCGTATAGAGACCATGCTCAGCGAACGCGCCAGGTCCTTGGCCAGATTGACGATTTGTGAGCCTTTGACACCGGTGGCCGGTTCGATTTCATAACGCGTCACCACCGGGCCGGGGGCGGCGGCCAGCACTTTGACTTCGACACCGAAGTCACGCAGTTTTTTCTCAATCAGGCGGCTGGTGAATTCGATGGTCTCGGCATCCACCGGGTCCTGTCTGGTTTGCGAGACGTCCAGCAGATCGACCAGCGGCAGACGCGAATCCGGCATGTCGTTGAATAATGGCTTTTGGCGTTCGCGCGCCATGCGTTCGCTTTTGAGCGGAACCAAAGGTTCCGGGTCGACCAGAATCCGCACCGGTCTGGGCGGCAACTCCTCGCTGTCCCTCCTGTCGGTATGCACGTCTTCTTCTCGTTCACGCGCCGCGGCCTGTCCGAGCGCCAGGTCTTCGGCCATCTCGCGGCGCTCGCGCCAGCCGGCAATCGCCTGGTCGATACGGGCACCGATGTTTTCCGCCAATTGGACCCAGGAAAAACCGAAAGTCCAGGACAGTCCCACCAGCATGAATACGATGAACACCAGCGCTGAACCGTTAAAGCCCAGCCATTTGGCCGCAGCACCGCCGACCAGGTAACCGAGAATGCCGCCCGCATGGTGACCGAGCACGTGCTCATCAAAGCGGTACAAGCGGGTGTATTCCAGCCCGGTGCTCGAGAGCATCAACAACACCAGACCGCTCCAGAAGGCCCAGCGGCTCAGTCGCCAGATATGTGTTTCCACCGCCGGACTGTCTTCGCTGCGCAAGCGTGCTGCCAGCGCATTCAACCAGCTGACCAGACTTGCCAGATAACACCAGACAATCGAATAACCGGCGATGAAAAATCCCAGGTCGCTGATCGCCGCACCTATGCGTCCGCCCCAGTTGCTCGGCACCGCGCTCGATCCCGAGGTGGTCCAGGCCGGATCCTGTGCAGAATGGCTGAGCATTGCCACCAGCCAGAACAGCAGAAACACAAAGCCCAGTGACAAGGCAATTTCCTGTACAAAGCGTTGCCAGCCGCTCACCGGGGGCGGGCTGTCTTTGATTTTGTTAAGCGTATTTAATGAGTAAGTCATTGCCGGACGTAAGCTTAACAGGCGCACCGGGGACAGGTGCCGGGCCGAAGCCTAAAATCACCTTACTTGAAGCGCAATGCTTGCTTTCCCACCAGCATATCCGAACACCATGACAGCCCCCCAACACAGCAAAGTTCTCATCCTCGGCTCCGGCCCTGCCGGTTACAGCGCGGCGGTTTATGCCGCCCGCGCCAATTTACAACCCACCTTGATCACCGGCATGGCTCAAGGCGGCCAGTTGATGACCACCACCGATGTCGACAACTGGCCAGCCGATGTCCACGGCGTGCAAGGCCCGGACCTGATGCAGCGTTTTCTTGAACATGCAGAGCGCTTCAACACCAGGATGGTGTTTGACCATATCAACAAGGTCGATTTCAGCCGGCGCCCATTCACGCTGACCGGCGACAGCGGCACCTATACCTGCGGCGCGCTCATCATCGCCACCGGCGCATCAGCCAAATACCTGGGTCTGCCCTCAGAGCAAAGCTTCATGGGGCGAGGTGTCTCCGGTTGCGCCACCTGCGACGGATTCTTCTACCGCGACCAGGTCTGCTGCGTGGTCGGCGGCGGTAACACCGCCGTCGAGGAGGCCTTGTATATGTCCAATATCGCCAGCAAAGTGCATTTGATACACCGGCGCGACAAGTTCAAAGCCGAGGCCATCATGATCGACAAGCTGATGGACAAGGTCAAGGCCGGCAAGATCGTGCTTGAACTCCACAGTGTGCTCTACGAAGTGCTGGGCGATGCTTCTGGCGTGACCGGTGTGCGCCTGAAAAACGTGCAGGACAATAGCACCCACGAACTGGCGGTGCACGGTTGCTTCATCGCCATCGGTCACCAGCCCAACACCGGTATCTTTGAAGGTCACCTGTCTATGAAGGACGGCTACATCGTCACGCAAAGCGGTTTGCAGGGCATGGCCACGCAGACCAGCGTGCCCGGGGTGTTTGCCGCCGGCGACGTGCAAGACCATGTCTACCGCCAGGCCATCACCAGTGCCGGCACCGGTTGCATGGCCGCTTTGGATGCGCAACGCTTTCTGGAGCAATAAGCATTCATTTGGTGTGCCGCTCAAGCCCTGCGGCGGCAAGCTACAATCTCTATTTGAGTGTCATGCGTGAACCGCCTGCGGGTTAAGCGTAGACAGGGATACCGCCCCCTTCAAAGGCGAGGTCAAGCCGGGTTTTTTCCAGGCTGTTAACAAGGAGTGTCTGATGGCACGTGTATGCGATGTAACAGGCAAGGGCCCGATGGTGGGCAACAATGTTTCCCACGCCAACAACAAAACCAAGCGCCGTTTTCTCCCCAATCTGCAATACCGCCGTTTCTGGGTCGAGAGCGAAAACCATTGGGTGCGTTTGCGCGTGTCCAGCGCGGCATTGCGCCTGATCGACAAAAAAGGCATTGACGTGGTTCTCGCAGACATGCGCGAACGCGGCCAAGCTTAATTTTTCACCGACTTTTAAAGGACTTTCACCATGGCTTCCAAAGGCGGACGCGAGAAAATCAAGCTGGAATCAACGGCCGGCACCGGTCATTTCTACACGACCAGCAAAAACAAAAAAACCATGCCCGAAAAAATGTCGATCATGAAGTTCGACCCCAAGGCGCGCAAGCACGTCGAGTACAAGGAAATCAAACTCAAGTGAGTTTTCCTGTGCCCGGAAAAAAAACGCCTCACGGCGGTTTTTTTTCGTCCTGCTATTTTTACGTCAGCGATTACTTGACGGCAGGTGCAGCAACGGCAGCAGCGGGCGCGGCGTCTTTCTTGGCGGACTTGTGCGCGACTTTGTGTTTTTTCACTGTGTCAGCAGCAGGTTTGGCAGCGGGGGCGGCGGTTGCGGTGCTTGTCGCTGTTGCCGGGGTGGCGGTGGCGGGCGTTGCCACCGGGAAAGCAGCGAATGAAGCGGCTGCAAACACAGTGGTCATCAGCAGAGCAGCAAAAAATTTTCATGGAATACTTTTCAGTGGTTCAGGAAGAAAACCTCCAAAACCTTGGAGTGTTTATTCAACGGCCACTGAATACAGTCAGTTGACCGTAATAAATATTTATCTTGGTCAACTGCAACAGCGGTTTGTCGTTAATGCGTGGCAGATGCAATCACAGCCTCGGCGTATTTTCATTGCCGGCAAGACACAGCGAGAGGGGGGTTAAGCGCTGACAATGCCGTGAGACGGCGCCAGCGACCTATACCCGCGCAGCGCGCAATTGCATAGAGAAATCGCGCAAGGCAACCACACCGCTTTGCTCGGCACGCAAACACCATTGCTGCAAGTCCAGCGCCAGCTGGGTGCGG
>SHXP01000063.1 GCA_009693225.1 Limnohabitans sp.
TCGGCGGCGAGTTCCAGGTTGGTCTTGCGGATTTCCTCAACATAGCTGAGATACTGGCGGGTCAGACCTGCCATGGGAATGTCGAGGATGTTGAAATTTTGTTTGCGGATCAGGTAGAGTAGCAAATCCAGCGGGCCTTCAAAGGCTTCCAGAAAGATTTGCAGCGCATCCGGCGGAATGTACAAGTCCTGCGGCATGGCGAACAGCGGTTCGCCGTACAAACGCGCCACCGCCACGTGGTCTATGACCGATGGCATATGGGGCAGATCGGCATTCGGCCTGGCGGGCCAGTTCGCCACAGTAGGTGTGTTCACTTGGGCGCGTTGGTCAGATAGACGTAGGGCTTTTGCGCCACGCGGGCGTCTTTGAACCCGCTTTGCTCCTGGCGGTTCAGGCTTTTGTCCCACAGCAGCGCACGGCCCTGGCGCTGCTCGGCCTCCAGCGTCGGCTTGGCGGCTTTGAGTTGCTGCAAAAACTCGGTGGTTTCAGAGGTATAGGCGGGACGGCTGAACAATGACATAAGCGGTAGTTTCCAGGTGAGAGCGAGATTCTACTCAGTAGCAACCCGTAAAGCTGTTTGCCAGCCCGACACGATAAGGCGGGCTTTCAGCCGCGCCAGCAAACCGGTCCGCACCGGTATGCCCAGCGGTTGCGGGTTCAGTCCGCACAGCATGGGTTGAACCTGCTTTTGTTCGCAGCTGACCAGCAAGCCGCGCAAGGCATAGGCACCGCTGGCGTGGATGTAAATCAAACCCCAGAGTTCCAGCACCAGCGTTTTTCCGGCAAGTCACGGGGTGTTTGCTCGATCAAATCAACCGCGGCGAAAAACAGCGCCCCGTCGAGTGCCCAGACCCCGGTTTGCGCCGTGGCTTTTAAAAGGCTGCCCTGCGGGGAGGTTTCAGTCTGTCCAGGCGGGCGGCCATTGCAGACGCATGCCGTGTACTTTTTCAAAATTGGCTATGTCCTGCGGCCGGTCTAGGTCGGTGACAAAGTGCGGGTTATCAACCGGCAGTTTCATGGTCAGCCCGGGGCGGCGTTGCCGCCATTCCTTGCAGCCGAAAGCACTGTCGCCCGCCAGTATCTCCAGACGGGTAGGCGCGCTCAGCAGCACCGGGTTGCCGGGCTGGCCGTTGACCAGCGGAAACAGCATGCCGGTGTCTGTCGGGGCTTGTGCAAACGCTTGTATCAGCGTTTCTATATCTGCTGTGGTGACGAGGGGTTGATCGGCCAGCGACATCACCACCGCGCCCACGTCGGCGTCAATCGCTTGCAAACCCAGGCGCTGCGACGACACCAGGCCCTGGTCCGGGTCGGGGTTGTACACCTTGAGCACCGGCAGTCCGGCCAGCGGTGCTTCGATGTCGGCGGCGTAGTGACCGAGTACCAGCACCAGTTGCGTGACACCGGCGTCCAGCAGTTGGCGGGCGCTGCGCCGTATCAGCGGTTCGCCATCAAGTTCTAACAATGACTTGGGTTTGTGCCCCATGCGCGAACCTGAACCGGCGGCGAGCAACACCGCGGCTGTGCGCCAGGGCGAGTTCATGTGGCGAACATCAATGGATGCGCATGCCGGGTTTCGCGCCCGCCCAGGGCTCGAGCACGTAAATGCCGGGATGCGCTTTTTCGTCGGCGTGAGAGGCAGCCAGCACCATGCCTTCAGAGACGCCGAATTTCATTTTGCGCGCGGCCAGGTTGGCGACCATGACCGTATGTTTACCGATCAGGTCTTGCGGCTTGTAAGCGCTGGCAATGCCGCTGAAGACGTTTCGCATGCGGCCTTCACCCGCATCCAGCGTCAGGCGCAGCAGCTTGGTGCTGCCCTCCACCGGTTCGCAGTTGACGATCAGCGCCACCCGCAAATCTATCTTGGCGAAATCATCGATGGTGATGGTGGGGGCGATGTCCTCGCCGCCGGGGATCATTTTTTCTTCGATGACAGGTGGCGGTTCAAACAAAGCATCCAGCATTTTCTTGTCCACGCGTTGCATCAAATGGTTGTAGTTGCCGATCGTGTGTCCTGCACCTAGGGGCCGGACCGTATTGCTGAATGTCATGGCTTCAATGTTTAAGAAACTTTCTACTTGCGCGGCCAGTTGCGGCAACACCGGTTTGAGCATGGTGCTCAGCAAGCGGAAAGCCTCGATGCAGGTGGTGCACACATCCTGCAAACGTGCATCCATACCTTGCTGCTTGGCCAGCTCCCAGGGTTTGTTGGCGTCCACATACTCGTTGACCCGGTCGGCCAGCGCCATGGTGTCGCGCAAGGCCTTGGCATAGTCGCGCCGCTCAAACAAATCGGCAATCGCGGCCAATCCGTTTTGCAATTGCAGTAACAAGGCCTGGCCGTCGCTGCTGACAGCGCCCAGTGTGCCGCCAAAGCGTTTGCTGATAAAGCCTGCGGCCCGCGAAGCGATATTGATGTACTTGCCCACCAGGGCGCTGTTGACCCGTGCCATGAAGTCTTCCGCGTTGAAGTCTATGTCTTCGTTGCGCCCGTTGAGTTTGGCCGCCAGGTAATAACGCAGCCACTCGGGGTTCATGCCCAGCTTGAGGTATTTCAACGGGTCCAGGCCGGTGCCCCGACTCTTGCTCATCTTCTCGCCGTTGTTGACAGTCAGAAAACCGTGGACAAACACTTTGTCGGGCGTTTTGCGGCCGCTAAATTTCAGAATCGCCGGCCAGAACAGCGTGTGGAAGGTGACGATGTCTTTGCCGATGAAATGGTATTGCTCGACCGCGTCGTCGCTGATGTAGTCCTCGTAGCTTTCGCCGCGACGGTCCAGCAGGTTTTTCAACGAAGCCAGATAGCCGATGGGCGCGTCCAGCCAGACATAAAAATACTTGCCCGGTGCATCAGGTATTTCAATGCCGAAGTAAGGCGAGTCGCGGCTGATGTCCCAGTCGCCCAGGCCTTCGCTGGTCAAGCCGTCCGGGTTGGTTCGCACACTGAACCATTCCTTCACCTTGTTCGCCACTTCGGTTTGCAGGTGTTTGCCGTTTTGCGTCCAGTCCTGCAAAAACTCTACACAACGCGGGTCCGACAGCTTGAAGAAATAGTGCTCGGCGTGTTTCAGCACCGGCGTGGCGCCACTCAGGCTTGAATACGGGTTTTTCAAATCGGTGGGCGCATACACTGCGCCGCAGCTTTCGCAGTTGTCGCCGTACTGGTCTTTGGCACCGCATTTCGGGCATTCGCCTTTGATGAAACGGTCCGGCAGAAACATGTTTTTCTCGGGGTCGAAAAACTGCTCAATGGTTTTGCGCTCTATCAGCGTGCCGCCTTGCGCCGCTGACAAATCGCGCAGGTCGCGGTAAATCTGTTGCGCCAGCGCGTGGTTTTCCGGCGCATCGGTGGAGTGCCAGTTGTCAAAACCGATGTGAAAACCGTCCAGGTACTGCTGCCGGCCAGCGGCGATGCCGGCGACAAACTGCTGAGGCGTTTTGCCGGCCTTTTCGGCGGCAATCATGATGGGCGCGCCGTGCGTGTCGTCAGCGCAAACGAAGTTCACAGCGTGCCCCTGCATGCGTTGAAAACGCACCCAGATGTCCGCCTGTATGTATTCCATCATGTGTCCGATATGGAAATTGCCGTTGGCATAGGGCAAGGCGGTGGTGACAAACAGGCGTCGCTGGCTCATAGGTAGGTAAATGTATTCAGGGAAAACGGTGATTTTATGCGGCACGCAGCTTGTCTTGAGTCTGCGTGAGGTAAGCACAGACCTGTGTTACCAAAGCGGTCTTGCGCACCACCGGTCTGTGTTGCAATCACGCTTGGCTAGACTAAGCGCTTTTCGCTTTGAAGATGCTGGAGCAGTTATGGCAGTGACCGAACAAGACATTACCCTCGCCTTGCAAACTGTGGCGGACCCGCTCACCGGCCAGGACTTTGTGGCGGCCAAGGCCATCAAACACCTCACCCTCAAAGACGGCGCCGTCAGTTTTGACCTGGTGCTGGGCTACCCTGCCAGAAGTTTGTGGGATTCTTACCGGCAGCAACTCGAACACGTGGTGTCGCAAGTACCGGGCGTTACCTCGGTCAAGGTGCAAGTCAGCAGCCAGGTGGTGGCGCACACGGCTCAGTCGGGCGTGGCTTTGCTGCCTCAGGTGAAAAACATCATCGCCGTGGCTTCGGGCAAAGGCGGTGTGGGCAAATCCACCACCGCCGCCAACCTGGCGCTGGCGCTGGCCGCCGAAGGTGCCAGCGTGGGCTTGCTGGACGCTGATATTTACGGCCCCAGCCAGCCGATGATGATGGGCTTGTCCGGCCGCCCCGAAAGTGCCGACGGCAAAACAATGCAACCGCTGGAGAACCACGGCGTGCAAGTCATGTCCATCGGTTTTCTGGTGGCGCAGGACCAGGCCATGGTCTGGCGCGGCCCGATGGCGACGCAGGCCCTGGAGCAGCTGCTGCGCCAGACCAACTGGCGTGACCTGGACTATTTGATCGTCGACATGCCGCCTGGCACCGGCGACATCCAGTTGACGTTGAGCCAGCGTGTACCGCTGACCGGCGCGGTCATCGTCACCACGCCGCAGGACATTGCCTTGATCGACGCCATGAAAGGCATACGCATGTTCCAGAAAGTCGGCGTACCCATTCTCGGCATTGTGGAGAACATGGCGGTTCATGTGTGCAGCCAGTGCGGCCATGCTGAACATATCTTCGGCGTCGAGGGCGGCAAAAAAATGGCGCAGGCCGAGGGCATGGCGTATCTGGGCGCCTTGCCGCTGAGCATGGCCATACGCGTACAAGCCGACAGCGGCCTGCCCAGCGTGGTGGCCGAGCCTGAGGGCGAGGTCGCCGGTATTTACAAAGCGGTCGCCCGGCAACTGGCGGTCAAAGTCGCGGCCAGGGCCAGGGACTTCTCGTCCAAATTCCCCAGCATCAAGGTCTCGGCGAATACCTGATTGGAATGCCGGCCGTAATGCATTAAAGTGCATCTATGGCCTTACCCGCATCCGCCACAGAACGGCACCCTTATTTGACTGCGCTGGGCGAGCGGGTGCGCGCCTTGCGTACACGGCACGGTCTCACGCGCAAAGCCGCCGCCGCCCGCGCCCAGGTGTCAGAGCGGCACTGGGTCAATCTGGAATCCGGCACCGGCAACGCCTCAGTGCTGGTCTTGCTGCAGGTGGCCAAGGCCTTGCAGTGCGGACTGGTCAGTCTGTTGGAAGAAGAAGCCGCCAGCGGTACGGCGCGACATCAGCATATTGCACTCATCGGCTTGCGCGGTGCCGGCAAGTCCACCCTGGGTCAGCGCCTGGCCCGGGAAATGGGTTATGTGTTTGTCGAAATCAGCCGCGTCATCGAAACCCTGGCCGGTTGCAGCATCAGCGAAATCCACGGTTTGTACGGGCCCCAGGCGTACCGCCGCTACGAACGCCGCGCCCTGGAAGACAGTCTGACTCAGCATTCGCACTTGGTGCTGGCCACGCCCGGCGGGGTGGTGTCAGATGAAGCCAGTTTTCAGCTGCTGCTGGCGCAGTGCTTCACCGTCTGGCTGCAAGCCACGCCCGAGGACCACA
The DNA here is from genome assembly GCA_009693225.1 of Limnohabitans sp. Lineage (GTDB taxonomy): Bacteria > Pseudomonadota > Gammaproteobacteria > Burkholderiales > Burkholderiaceae_C > Limnohabitans. The sequence continues at coordinate 5,527 of SHXP01000063.1, forward strand.
TGGCGCGCGTGGTGGCCCAGGGCGACACCCGGCCGATGGCAGCCAGCCCCGAGGCCATGGGCGATCTGCGCCGGATTTTGCAAAACCGCAGCCCGTCTTACGCCCGCGCCGACTGGCACTTGAACACCAGTGCCCGCTCACAGGAAGACAGTTTCCAGGCGCTCAAAAAAAATTGCGAATCACTGGCGTAAACTGCAATATATTGCACTAACCAAGCGCTTTTATGCAGGATGATGCACAGCTTCGCGATCCGCAGTGCATTGCCACATGGACACACCAAGGAAGCAGCATGACCGATTTTTCTGTCAATTACCAGACCAGCCCCGAACACTACCGCCACTGGTCTTACCGGGTCGAAGGCGATATCGCCACACTGTCGCTGGATATCCAGGAAGACGGCGGCATTCTGCCCGGCTACAAACTCAAACTCAATTCCTACGACCTGGGCGTGGACATAGAGCTGAACGACGCGGTGCAGCGTTTGCGCTTCGAGCATCCCGAAGTGAAAACCGTGGTCGTCACCAGTTTGAAAGACCGGATTTTTTGCTCTGGCGCCAACATTTTCATGCTGGGTTTGTCCACGCATGCGTGGAAAGTCAACTTTTGCAAATTCACCAACGAAACCCGCAACGGCCTGGAAGACAGCAGCCGCCACGGCGGTTTGAAGTTTTTGGCCGCCGTCAATGGTGCCTGTGCCGGCGGCGGTTACGAGCTGGCCTTGGCCTGCGACGAGATACTGCTGGTCGATGACCGTTCCAGCACCGTGTCACTGCCCGAGGTGCCATTGCTGGGCGTGTTGCCCGGCACCGGCGGTTTGACCCGCATCACCGACAAGCGCCATGTGCGCCACGACCACGCCGATGTGTTTTGCACCAGTGTTGAAGGCGTGCGCGGCCAGCGTGCTGTCGATTGGCGGCTGGTGGACGCGATTGCCAAGCCGGCGCAATTCGCTGCCGCCGTGACTCAGCGTGCTGCCAAGCTTTGCGCGCAAAGCCGGCGCGCCGGCGCGGTCGCCAAAGACCAGGGCGTGAAGCTGAACCCCTTGAAAAAAACCGTGACCGCCGACAGCCTGCACTACACCTGTGTGAAGGTGGACATAGACCGCGAGAAACGCACAGCCACCCTTTGCGTGTCAGCGCCTGCGGGCAAGGTTCTGACCAGCATCGCTGAGATACAAGCCGCCGGTGACAGCTGGTACCCGCTGCAAATGGCGCGCGAACTTAACGATGCGATTCTGAGTTTGCGTACCAATGAACTCGATATCGGCACCTGGCTGCTGCGCACACAAGGCGACGCGAAGCTGGCGCTGCAATCCGACGCCGTGCTGGTGCATCACCAGGACCACTGGCTGGTGAACGAAACCCTAGGCTTGCTGCGTCGCACGCTGGCGCGCCTGGACGTGTCTTCGCGCTCGCTGTTTGCCTTGATCGACGAAGGCTCGTGTTTTGCAGGCATGCTGGCCGAGCTGGCGTTTGCCGCCGACCGCGCCTATATGCTGGCCTTGCCGGATACGCCCGACACCGCGCCGCATATTGCCATCAGCGAGATGAACCTGGGTCATTTCCCCATGGTCAACCGGCAGTCACGCTTACAGCGCCGGTTTTACGAAGAGACCGCCCCGTTGGAAGCCGTGCGTGCCGTGCTTGGTCAGATGTTGGACGCGGGCACGGCGATGTCACTGGGGCTGGTCACCGCCGCACCCGACGACATCGACTGGGCGGATGAAATCCGCATCGCCATCGAAGAACGCGCGGCCATGTCGCCGGACTCGCTGACCGGCCTGGAGGCCAACTTGCGTTTCAGCCAGAAAGAGTCGATGGAGACGCGCATCTTCGGCCGCTTGTCGGCCTGGCAGAACTGGATATTCAACCGGCCGAACGCGGTCGGCGACAAAGGCGCATTGAAGGTGTATGGCAAAGGCGAGAAAGCCGCTTTTGACATGAACCGCGTCTGATTCTTTGGTTTCAGATACCCATTCATTTCTCTCACAAAGTAATTCATTTAAAACCCCGGAGTCCCTCATGTCAACCATCAGCTACAGCGAAAAAATTCCTAACAACGTGGACCTGGGAGGCGACCGCACCTTGCAGCGCGCCCTGGAACAGTGGCAGCCCAATTTCATCAACTGGTGGGACGACATGGGCCCCGAAGGCACCACCGACAACGAGGTGTATTTGCGCACCGCCGTCAGCGTCGACCCGCAAGGCTGGGCGCAGTTCGGCCATGTGAAGATGCGCGACTACCGCTGGGGCATCTTCTTGAACCACGGCGAGGCAGACCGCACCATTCATTTCGGTGACCACAAAGGCGAGAAAGCCTGGCAGGACGTGCCCGGCGAACACCGCGCCAATTTGCGCCGCATCATCGTCACCCAAGGCGACACCGAACCGGCTTCAGTCGAGCAGCAACGCCACCTCGGCCTGACTGCGCCGAGCATGTACGACTTGCGCAACCTGTTTCAGATCAATGTGGAAGAAGGCCGCCACCTGTGGGCCATGGTTTATTTGCTGCACAAACATTTCGGCCGCGACGGCCGCGAAGAAGCCGAAGCCTTGTTGGAGCGCCGCAGCGGCCAGGAAGACAACCCGCGCATTCTGCAAGCCTTCAACGAAGAGACGCCCGACTGGCTGAGTTTTTTCATGTTCACTTATTTCACCGACCGCGACGGCAAGTTCCAGTTGTGCGCACTCGCTGAAAGCAGTTTCGATTCACTGGCGCGCACCACCAAGTTCATGCTGACCGAGGAGGCGCACCACATGTTTGTCGGTGAGTCCGGCATCAGCCGCATCATCCAGCGCACCTGCGCGGCGATGAATGAACTCAAAACCGACGATGCCGGCAAACTGCGCGCGGCAGGCGTGATCGATCTGCCGACCTTGCAGCGTTATTTGAATTTCCACTTCAGCGTGACCATCGATTTGTTCGGTGCAGACGAGTCCAGCAACGCGGCCACGTTTTATTCCACCGGCATCAAAGGCCGTTATGAAGAAACCAAGCGCGACGACGACCATGTGTTGCGCGGCCAGACCTATAAGGTGTTGAACGTGGTCAACGGTCAGTTGCAGGAAAAAGAAGTGCCCATGCTCAACGCGCTGAACGAAGTGCTGCGCGACGACTTCATCAAGGACTCGGTCGGCGGCGTCGAGCGCTGGAACCGGGTCATCGACAAAGCCGGTTTGCCGCACCGCCTGAGCGTGCCGCACAAAGCGTTTCACCGCAACATCGGCGCATTGTCCGGCGCCAAAGTGTCGCCCGACGGCCGCGTGGTGTCCGAGCAGGAATGGAGTGCCAAGGTCGGCGAATGGCTGCCCACCGCAGAGGACCGCGCCTTTGTGCAAAGCCTGATGGGCCGCGTGGTCGAGCCCAGCAAATTCGCCAACTGGATTGCGCCGCCCGCCATCGGCATCAACCGCCAACCGGTGGATTTCGAGTACGTGCGTTTCAACTGATCCACCATGAGCACTGACACCGCCGAGCTGTTGCAACAGCACGTGATCGACCCCGAGGTGTGCATACGTTGCAACACCTGCGAAGCGGCATGCCCAGTCGGCGCAGTCACGCATGATAGCCGCAACTACGTTGTCGACCCGGACAAGTGCAACCACTGCATGGCTTGCGTTCCGCCGTGCCCGACAGGTTCGATTGACCATTGGTTGCCGGTGTTGCGCAGCAAGGCGTATACGCTGGAAGAGCAGTTGTCCTGGGACGAGTTGCCCACCGCGCAAAGCCTGGATGCATTGCCACCCACACCACAGGTGTCCGGCAGCACCGCGTTTGAACCCCTGGCCACCTCGGTGCCAGCCGCCGCCGGTGTGCCTGTGTTCAACACCGCCGCCATGGGCGCCTCCGTGCCGCCTTGGTCGGCTGCGCACCCGTACATGAATTTGCATGGTCCCAAGTCGCTGGCCACGGCGACCGTGGTCGGCAATATGCAAGTGAATGAAGCAGGCACCGACAACGAGACGCACCACATCGTGCTGGACTTCGGCAGCATGCCGTTTCCGGTGCTCGAAGGTCAATCCATAGGCATCGTGCCGCCCGGCGTGGATGCCTATGGAAAGCCGCACCACGCGCGTCAATATTCTGTCGCCAGCCCGCGCAACGGTGAGCGTCCCGGCTACCACAACCTGTCGCTCACCATCAAACGCGTGGTGCAGGACCACCAGGGCAAAGCAGTGTGCGGCGTGGCATCCAACTATTTGTGTGATCTGAAAACCGGCGACAGCGTGCAAGTCATCGGGCCGTTCGGCAGCAGCTTTTTGATGCCCAACCACCCCGGCAGCCACATCGTGATGATTTGCACCGGCACCGGCAGTGCGCCCATGCGCGGCATGACCGAGTGGCGCAGACGCCTCAAAGCCAGCGGCAAATTTGAAGGCGGCAAGCTGATGCTGTTTTTCGGCGCACGCACCCAGCAGGAATTGCCTTACTTCGGGCCACTGCAAAAACTGCCCAAAGATTTCATCGATATTCACTTTGCGTTTTCACGCACACCCGGACAACCCAAGCGCTATGTGCAGGATGCGATGCGCGACGCCTCTGCTGAACTGGCGGTGTTGTTGCAAGACCCGCAAACGCATGTTTATGTCTGCGGTTTAAAGAGCATGGAAAAGGGCGTGTTGCAGGCTTTGCACGACATTGCCATAGGCGCAGGGTTGGATTGGGCCGCGCTGGCTTCGACCTTGAAGCAAGAGGGCAGGTTGCAGTTGGAGACGTATTGAGAGGCTCGGACAACAGATTCATGCGTTGTTGCAGAGCGTAAGAAAATCAGGTTTTCTGATGCCTATCCTGCCTGGCAATCTGCTGCTGCCTCCTGACACATATCCACCCACTCCCCCTGCGTCACCTGCGCCAGCAAGTCCACGGATATACGCATCGCGCTGTTGACCGAGCCCGCTGCGGGTAACACTTCGTCATAGGCTTTCAAAGACACGTCCAAATAAATGGGCAATGGCTGCGCCAGCCCGAACGGGCAGACGCCGCCCACCGGGTGGCCGGTGATGTCAGCCACCACCTCGGGCGACAGCATCTTGCCCTTGCCCAGGGCGTTTTTGAATTTTAGGTTGTCTATGCGCGCGTCGCCACGCGCCACCACCAGCAC
>SHXP01000064.1 GCA_009693225.1 Limnohabitans sp.
GCGTGGTGCGTGCGTTTTTATGCAGGGCGATCATCATGACAAGGCTCCCGGGTGGACTGCTGTGGTGACGCAAAGATTGTCTATCAACTGCCGCATGACCTCTCTGGCCATGAAGAGCGGATACCGTTTTGAGTCAATGCAATCATCCGAGATGCGACAGATACTCAGCAAGATGTCGGGTCCTTTGTGTCGTCAGTCTGAGACCAGATTTGCGCTGGCGCCAGAAAAATCAGCAGCACCAGCATCATGAAATGGCCTTCGACCATGTCTATGCTCATGGAGTTGAACAGAATGCTGGTGAGGAAGAGACAGACTAACAACCAAAGACCATGGCGTTGCCAGCGCCCGCTGCGCTGCGCTGCCATGCGACAGGCCTGGACAAACATGCCCAAGTAGAGCAGCAAACCTATCAATCCTTTGGTTTTCCACAGGTACAGGTATTCGTTATGCGGGTTGGGGGCAAAAACTTTCGGGTTGGTCGCGCCCATGTCCCGGTTGACTTTCCAGAAGAGATCTTTGAAGTTCAGCGAACCGGCGCCTGTCCAGAAGTGGTCCTGCACGATAGCCCAGGAGGAGACAAAGTACTGCAATCGCAAGCCGACCGAGGTTTCAAGCCGGCTTCTTTCATGCGGACTCATCTGAAAAAATTGCTGGTACTCGGTGAAAAACAAGTCCACGCGCTGATGTACCGTGGGCGATAAAACGGCCAACAGCAACAAAGCGGCCAACACGGCCACGCCAGCCAGCAAATACACCAGGCGGCGCCCAGTATGACTGTGCCACATGAGGAAAAGCATGAACACGCTACCGGCAGCCAGCAAGACATAGCCGGTACGGCGATAGGAAGCAAAAAAGAGTGATGTCAGCAGCAATAAGCATACAGAGCCCAACAGCCACGGCCGGTAGCGCCCGATAAGCGCGGCATGGGCCAGCAGCAAAACCATGCCGGTCAGAGTCTGTCCGTGCATGTTAGGCATGAAGATAGTCATGAACTCCGGGTGATGAAGTATCAGCGTCCACACCAGGTTGGCCGCCGCCAGCAGGCTTACCGTGCCGCCCAGAGCCAGCAGGGCATGTTGCGTCACCCGGGGCGAGGTAAACAGCGGCCAAAGCAGCAAGACAAAAAAGAATTTACGCACACGACGAAGCGCTTGCAGCGACTCGCTCAGGCCGTTGCCGCCCAGCAGGTTGGCGGCGAAGTCCCACAGGCAAAACAGTGCGATGAGGATGAACAAGGGCTTGGTCTGTGCCCATTCCCCGGCCGGCCACTGAAAACGCGTCCAGGCCCACAGCGACAGCAGTACCAGCAGCAGCACCAGCGGCGAGGCCAGGCGTTGCATCCGTTGGTCGTTGAGCACGGAAATCATGCGGGCATTATCAAGCCTAAAGCATGACAAACGCTGTCGCAGCGGACGTGCCCGGGTTGCTGACGCCGGGAGATCACAAACAGCGCCAGCCCCGCTTGTTCAGGGATTCACTATGATGGCGGGTTACCCGAAATAAAACCAAACACGTGAATTCACCCTCAGACGCCAACTATCTGCTAAAACATATCAACGGGCGCGGTGCGTTCGGGCAGATCAGTATTCGCGGTGCCCGCACCCATAACCTGAAAAATATCGACCTGGATATTCCGCGCAACCAGCTGGTGGTGATCACCGGTTTGTCGGGTTCGGGCAAATCCAGCCTGGCGTTTGATACTTTGTACGCCGAAGGTCAGCGCCGTTATGTGGAGAGTCTCTCGGCTTACGTCAGACAGTTTTTGCAACGCATGGACAAGCCGGATGTGGACCTGATCGAAGGCCTGTCACCGGCGATTGCCATCGAGCAAAAAGCCACCAGCCACAACCCGCGCTCCACCGTCGGCACGGTGACCGAAATCCATGACTACTTGCGGCTTTTGTTTGCGCGCGCCGGCACGCCGCATTGCCCTGAGCACGGCGTGCCCTTACAGGCGTCGAGCGTGTCACAAATGGTCGACGCGGTGCTGGCTATGCCCGCCGAGACGCGCATTCTGTTGATGGCGCCGGTGGCGCGCGAACGCAAAGGTGAATTCACCGAGGTGTTCACGCAGGTGCAGGCGCAGGGTTTTGTGCGTTTCCGGGTGGACGGCAAGGTGCTTGAACTGGCCGATCTGCCCGCTTTGGCCAAGCAGGAAAAGCACGATATCGACGTGGTTGTTGACCGCCTCAAGGTACGGCCCGATATGCTGCAACGTATTGCCGAGAGCATGGAAACCGCCTTGCGTCTGGCCGACGGGCGCGCCCTGGTGCTGGATCTAGACAGCGGCGTTGAACATGCATTCAACGCCAAATTCGCCTGCCCGCATTGCAGCTTTGCCATCGGCGAACTCGAGCCGCGATTGTTTTCTTTCAATTCACCGCTGGGCGCCTGCCCTGACTGTGAAGGCCTGGGCGAGCAAAGTTTTTTCGACCCGGCGCGCATCGTCGCGGTCCCGGACATCAGCCTGGCCAGCGGCGCCATCAAGGGCTGGGACAAACGCAACGCCTATTACTTTGCCATGCTCGAGAGCCTGGCCAGGCATTACGGCTTTGATCTGGAATTGCCGTTTGAACAACTACCTGAAGCGGTCAGGCAGGTGCTGCTGTTCGGCTCGGGTGAAGAAGAGATCAAGTTCAGTTATGTGCTTGAGTCCGGCGCTCGCTCGGGCCGCAAGACCAGCAAAATGCATCCGTTTGAAGGCATAGTGAACAACATGAGCCGTCGTTACTGCGAGACGGATTCCGCGCTGGTGCGCGAAGAGTTGTCGCGCTACAGAGGGCATCGCGTCTGCGTGGCCTGCGCAGGCACCCGCCTGCGCCCCGAGGCGCGCCATGTGCGTCTGGGAAGCGGCGCGCAGGCACGAACGCTGCACGATGTCAGCCACACCAACTTGTCCGATTGCCAGACTTACTTTCAAAACCTGAAATTAGAGGGCAATAAAGCCGATATCGCCGACAAGGTGGTGCGCGAAATCGCCAACCGGCTAAAATTTTTGAATGACGTGGGCCTGACTTACCTAAGCTTGTCGCGCAGCGCGGACACCTTGTCCGGCGGTGAAGCCCAGCGCATCCGCCTAGCCTCGCAAATCGGCTCGGGCCTGACCGGCGTGATGTATGTGTTGGACGAGCCCAGCATCGGCTTGCACCAGCGCGACAACGACCGCTTGATAGACACGCTCAAACATTTGCGCGACATCGGTAACAGCGTGCTGGTGGTCGAACACGATGAAGACATGATCCGCGCCGCCGATCATTGCATCGACATGGGCCCGGGCGCTGGGGTGCACGGCGGCCACGTGATGGCGCAGGGCACGCCGGCACAGATACAGGCCAATCCGCAGTCACTCACAGGCCGCTATATGAGCGGCGAGTTGTGTATCCCCGTGCCGGCGCAGCGCCGTGACTGGCTGCTGCAACAACCGGCGGCCGCGGTGCAGGCGCCGCCCGCCAATGTGTTCGGCAACCCTTTGCCTGCCAGCATGTGCAGCGTCGCCCGACAGGCCTTGACCGTGGTCGGCGCACGCGGCCATAACCTGCAAAACCTGACGGTCGAGTTTCCGGTCGGCCTTTTCACCTGTGTCACCGGCGTATCCGGTTCGGGCAAATCCACCCTGGTCAACGACACCTTGTATGCCGCGGTGGCCCGACAGATTCACCGGGCGCACGATGAACCGGCGGCACATGACGACATCCTCGGTCTTTACTACTTCGACAAAGTCATCAATGTGGACCAGTCGCCGATCGGCCGCACACCGCGCTCCAACCCGGCCACTTACACCGGCCTGTTCACGCCGCTGCGGGAGTTGATGGCCGAGGTGACGATGGCGCGCGAACGCGGCTACGGGCCAGGTCGTTTCTCCTTCAATGTGGACGGTGGGCGCTGCAGCGCCTGCCAGGGCGACGGCATGGTCAAGGTGGAAATGCACTTTTTGCCCGACGTCTATGTGCCATGCGATGTGTGCCTGGGACAGCGTTACAACCGTGAAACCCTGGATGTGCAATACAAGGGCAAAAATATCGCGCAGATTTTGAACATGACGGTGGAAGACGCGCTGGCCTTTTTCAAGGCCGTGCCGGCACTCGCACGAAAACTCAATACCTTGATGGAAGTCGGTCTCGGCTATATCCATTTGGGGCAGGCTGCCACCACCTTGTCAGGTGGCGAGGCGCAGCGGGTTAAGCTGGCGCTGGAGCTCAGCAAGCGCGACACCGGCAGAACGCTTTACATACTGGATGAACCGACCACGGGTTTGCATTTTGCGGACATCGATTTGCTGTTGAAAGTGCTGCGTCAACTGGTGGAAGCAGGCAATACGATGGTGGTGATCGAGCACAACCTGGATGTGATCAAAACAGCTGACTGGCTGATAGACATGGGGCCGCTGGGCGGCGGCGGCGGTGGTCAGGTGGTGGCCACAGGTACGCCCGAGCAGATTGCCGCCAACCCCGACAGTGTGACCGGCCGGTATTTAAGGCGATTGCTGCCCGGCTGAATCAGGTTTTTGGCGGCAGATACACATTGGCTGCCGCGTCAGCCATTTCGTCCAGGATGTCCAGTGCCTGGCTGGTCGGCAACAGGTATTTGGTACGGCGGTTGCTGCCTTCAAAGACCAGTTCGATCATGTTCAGATTGAGCAAGTCATTGATTTTGCGATGCAGCATCGCTGGTGAACCTATGTTTTTCAGGTTCATCGCCTGGGTCACATTCAAAGGTTGCTTTTTGTCATTTGCCATGGCCACACGCATCAGCAGTACTTGAGCATCAATGTCAGGCAGCTTGTGGTGGTGGCCATGTTCAATGGCTGTAACGGTTTCAAGAAAAGAGAAGAATTTGGTACGGTTCGAGGTCATGGCGCAATAATTCTTATAATACCTGAACATAGCTCAGATTCGATTAGAGCGCATTAACCCGTTGATATGATTTACCTTTTTATGAAAGCAGTGCTTAAAAAACAAACAGCTTTGACCGATAAAAAGCACACGGATCGGCTCAGACCGTGCTGGCCGAGTTGAGCAGATCCCTGCTGGATATGGCACTGTCGCGCGCCGCTTGGGCATAGTCAGCGCCGGCACTGGCGTACAGAATGGCGCGCGAGGAATTGACAATGATGGGGCCGCTCACGCCTTGTGCATTGCGCCGCAGGCCGGCCTGTACCGTGGCCCGGGCGTCGCCGCCTTGTGCGCCAATGCCGGGAATCAGCAAGGGCAAAGCGGGTGCAATCTCGCGCACACGTGCAATTTCTGCCGGATAAGTGGCGCCGACCACCAGGCCGAGTTGACCGTTCAGGTTCCAGGGCCCTTGCGCCAGCCGCGCCAGGTGCTCGAACAGCATGGGCGTGCCGTCGACGCCGGCCAGCCGCCGGGTTTGCAAATCGCCGCCGCCGGGATTGGACGTGCGGCACAGCAAAAAAGCACCTTTGCCGTGGCGTTTCAAATAAGGCTCCACCGAATCAAAGCCCATGAACGGCGACAAGGTGACAGCGTCAGCGCCATAGCGCTCAAAGGCCTCGATGGCGTATTGCTCAGCGGTGCTGCCGATGTCGCCGCGTTTGGCGTCCAGAATCACGGGTACCGCTGGAGCCACACGGCGTATGTGTGCGATCAATTGCTCCAGTTGCGCTTCGGCGCGGTGGGCGGCAAAGTAGGCGATTTGCGGTTTGAAGGCGCAGACCAGGTCCAGGGTGGCGTCAACCATGGCAGCACAGAAATCATAAATACGGACAGAGCGGCCGTTCAGGGCCCCCGGAAAGCGCGAGGGTTCGGGGTCCAGACCGACGCACAGCATGGACTGGTTCTGCGTGCCGGCTTGTTGCAGTTGTTCTAGAAAGCTCATGCGGCGGATTGTAGGCAGTCATTACCGTCAGCGGCTGTCAAAGCGTATGCATTCATGGGCCGCTGATACTGCGCAGATGGGCCATGGCCAGACACAGATCGCTCCAGGCCCTGGCCTTGTCCGCCGGCGAACGCAGCAAAGACGAGGGGTGGTAGCTAACAACCACCGGGCAACCGTGCGCATGGTGCAGCTGAGCGCGCAATTTACCCAGCGGCAGTTCGGCGGCAGAGGCGCTGCTGTTGAGCGGGCCATGCAGCACGGCCTGGGCCGCAAGCCGCCCGAGCGCCAGGATCATGCGCGGGCGCAGCAATTGAATCTGGCGCGTCAGATAGTGCCGGCAGGCAGCGATCTCAGACGGCAAGGGATTGCGTTGTGCAGGCCCGCGGCACTTCAACGCATTCACCAGCACCACGCTGTGATTGCCCGGGGTGCCGCCCGGGCGCGCCAGACCCATGGCCTGCAACATGGCGTTCAGCAACAGACCCTCCGCTGTGGCAAACGGCTTGCCGCTCATGTCCTCAGCGTCACCCGGCGTATCGCCGACGATCAGCCAGTCAATGGCCTGACCGTCGGCGGCAGGCGCCCCGTCGGCAAACACGCTGCGGTTGCGGTTGTCGCACAAGGCGCAGGCACGGCAGTCTGACGCAGACTGTTGCAGGCTGCTCCAGTCCATGTGTGCCAGACCGTCGGGCAGCGGCTTCATCTGAAAGTCTGCGGTCGACGCCTGGCCCGCTGCAAGCGCAGGGGACGCCATGCTACCGCCGGCTGAAGGTCCCCGGGTTTGCCCGGCTGTCGTGTCAAGCGGTGCGACGGGCGCAGGCTGCCAGACGCGCACGCCCATCTCGGCGAGCATGGTGCGTTGGCGTTGATCCAGAGTCATAGACATGGGCTTAAGTTACCACTTGTCAGCTCACCAGGACAGCGACATGACCACAGCGTCTTCGCGCACGCCGTTCTGGGACGGGTAATAGCCGGGCCGCACCCCGTCCTGGACAAAGCCGCAGGCCTTGTAAATATCGATGGCGTGCCGGTTGCTGATGCGCACTTCCAGCCAGATGGCGTGCACCTCTTGCGAGCGGCTCCAGGCCAACAAATGGTCTATCATCTGACGAGCCAGACCGCGACGCTGTTGAGCGGGTGCGACTGTGAAATTCAGCAAATGCACCTCTCCAGCCCCGCGCATGGCGACCAGATAACACCAGACTTCGTCCTGCACCAGCCAGACAGGCATGTGGTAGCCCGAGATCATAGCGTCGGTGAAATTGTTTTGCGTCCAGGGGTGAGAGTAAGCGCTTTGCTCGACCAGCAGCAAAGCCGGCAGAACAAGCCGGTTAAGGGGCTGCGGCGCTGCCAGTTCAGGGGTGGGCACATGACCGGCAGGGGTGTGTTTTTTGAACGGATTGAACATCATCATGCGCCGGCCAGTTTGTCGGCTGTCCGTTGCGCCGTGGTGCGGGCGACGTCATCGCGTACATACACAGGCAGGGCGTCGGCCGCCGCCACGGCATCCCCCCCCGCCCAGGCCTGAGCCGCCAGTGTCAGCATGGCCCGCGCCTGCGGCCAGACCTCGATGGCCTGGCAGGCGCCGCTCAAAAGCTGTTGCAAACCCCCACTGTGCGCCGCCATGGCATTGCCGGCCAGGGCAAAGGGCTGACCGGCCCAATGCGGCGGCAAGGCCAGCCGGTCCGGCCGGGTCAGTACCGTGCGGCCGTGTGTGTGCCAGCGATTGTCCTGCCATTCATAAGCACAGGCATACACCTGTTCCATGCGCGCATCCAGCAGGGCCAGCACCCGGGGGGATTGTGTGCGTGCGGTTTCTGCGATGCACAACAGGCTGTCGATGGGCAGCAACGGCAATTGGGCGCCCAATGCCAGGCCCTGGGCCACCGAACACGCGGTGCGCAAACCGGTGAAGGCGCCGGGGCCGCAGCCGAAAGCAATCGCCTGCAAGTCTGACAGACTCAGCCGGGACTGTGTCAGCAAGCCCAGAACGGCCGGCAGCAGGTGCAACGAGGCCTGCGCGCCGGCAAGGCCGTCATGTGTGTACAACTGATCGCCGTGGCAAACCGCCAGCGACATGCGCTCAGTGCCGGTGTCTATGGCCAGTATGTTCATGCAGTAACTCTGGATGAAGAAGGACGCACCGCCTGAACACCGAAGACGATGCCCAGCGTGACCAGCGACAAGCCCAGCATAACCTGCCAGCTCAGGGGTTCTCTCAGCAGCAGCACCGCGCCCAATGCCGACAGTCCGGGGACCAGTGATGTGATCATAGTCGAGCGCACCGGCCCGTAGGCATGGATCATCAGCATGTAGCTGGCACCTGATAACACCACCGAACCGCCGCCCTGAAACAAGGCGTGCCACAGGATTTCAGTCCATGGCGCGCTGAGCAGATGCGTGCTCAATACACCACTGGCGCACAGCACCATATAAAGCGGCACAAAACTGAAAAAGGCAAAGCAGGTGATGGCCATGGTGGCTTGCAAGGGTTGCAGCTGGTAGCGGCGGCTCAAGACGCTGTAGGCAGACCAGGAAATACTGGCGACGATGAACATCAGATCGCCTATCCAGACTGTGCCGCCTTCAAACGCATGCAGCAGGCTGCTGCCGCCGACCAGCAGGTCGCCGCCGAGGATCATTGCCAGACTCAGCAGCCGGTAACCGTGCAGACGTTCACCGAGTATGTAGACCGCCAGCAGGCTGGTCCACAAAGGCAGGCTGCCCGGCAACAGCACCGAGCCATGTGCCGCCGGGGCGAAAAAGAAACCGCTGTAGGCCAATACCGCGTAACCGAAGCCGCCGAAGAAGCCGGTGAGAACGGTCAGGCGCCAGGGCAGTGGGGAAAAGCCGCCGAACGAACCCGTCACAACACCCGTGCTGCGTTGACGATGCACAGACCACCAGCACCAGGGCAGCAGGATGATACTGGCACCCATGATGCGCGCCCAGGTGATATCCAGCGGCAGCAAGGCATGCATGGACGAAGCACGCGCAATGACGATAAAGGCCGACCAGATCAACACCGTGACCACAGCCGCCAGCCAGCCGGTGTGGCGAGACGAGCCACTGAGCAGCTGTTTCAAAAAAGATTGCATCCCGGGATTATCCGTGCAGGTTTAATAATGCAGCCATGAAGAGTCAGTTGCGTACACACCTGGTGACCGGCATTGTGCTGCTGGCACTGTGCTTGCAATCACTGGCAGAAACTGCCGTTGTTTTGCCAGCCGCTGTACAGGAGGCATTGAAAACCGCGCGTCTGCCGACGGATGCCCTCAGCGCGGTCGTGCTGCCGGTGCATGCCGGTAACCCGCGTTTGCAGTACCACGCCGGCGTGCAGCGCAACCCGGCCTCGCTGATGAAGCTGGTCACCACCACGGCGGCGCTGGACATGCTCGGCCCGGCGTTCAGCTGGCGCACACCGGTCTATGTTGACGGCCTGATCCGCGATGGTGTGCTGCAAGGCAATCTTTATGTGCAAGGCAGCGGCGACCCGCGCCTGGGCGTTGAACAGCTGTGGCTGCTGTTGCGCCGGGTGCAAGGCCTGGGCGTGCGCAGCATACAAGGTGATATCGTGCTCGACCGCAGCGTGTTTAGCGTGCCGCCGCAGGACCCGGGCAGTTTTGACGGCGAGCCGCTGCGCCCCTACAACGCCGCCCCCGATGGCCTGTTGATCAATTACAAATCCTTGCTGCTGCAATTTGTGCCGGATGTTGCCGGCAAAACCGCGCGGGTGCATGCCGAGCCGCCGCTGGCCGGTGTCAGATTACAGGCCGCCGTGCCGCTGTCCGCCGCTGAATGCAGCGATTACCGGGGCGGTTTGAAGGCCGATTTTTCCAACCCATTGAGCATCGTTTTCAGCGGCACTTACCCGCAGGCCTGCGGGGAAAAGACCTGGCCTGTGGCCTATATCGAGCCGGATCGGTTTTCAGCGCGCGCTGTGCACGGCATGTGGCTGCAACTCGGCGGCCAGTTAAGCGGCAGCGTGCGCGACGGGTTGGTGGCACCTGGCATCAAACCTGTGTTCTTTCATGAGTCGCCGACGTTGGCCGAGGTGGTGCGCGATATCAACAAATTCAGCAATAACGTCATGGCCGAGCAATTGTTTTTGACGCTGGCCGCGCAAAAGCGGGGCAGCGGCAGCGCCCCGCTGGCGGTCGAGGTAGTGCAGGCCTGGTGGCGCGAGCGCTTGGCCGCGACAGATGCGCCGCAGCTTGACAAGGGTTCGGGCTTGAGCCGCGATGCCCGCATCAGCGCACAGTCGCTAGCAGCCCTGTTGCAATGGGCCTGGGCCCAGCCTTTCATGCCCGAATTGATCGCGTCCTTGCCGGTCAGCGGCCTGGACGGCACCATGAAGCGCAGCAAAAGCA
>SHXP01000065.1 GCA_009693225.1 Limnohabitans sp.
CCTCTATCCATACGAACGAAAAGGACATGATAACTTCCGAAAATCCCCGTGAGGTTGCTAAGTGGGAGAGTGCACTTAATGAATTGTAGATAAACAATCTCATTGTCAGCGATACGGGAGAGTTTTTCGATATCACTCATTTAGGCTATCAGGTAGCAGACAAGATAGAGTTATGAGCGATAAAAAGTGTGACTCAATGATTCAACTGCCCCCACACCTTCTCCAACCTCTTCACACTCACCGGCTGCGGCGTTCTCAGCTCCTGCGCAAAAAAGCTGACCCGCAGTTCTTCCAATAACCACCGGAATTCCAACATGCGCGCGTCAGTCTGGCCTTTGCGCTCGGCAACCAGCCGCCAATACTTTTGCTCCAGCGGTTTCAGCTTGGCCAGGCGTTGCGTGTCCCGCGCCGGGTCGGCGCGGTATTTTTCCAGCCGCAAGCTAATGGCTTTCAGGTAACGCGCACAATGTTGCAACTGCGGCCAAGGGGTGGCGGCCAGAAAGTTTTTCGGCAGCAGGCGTTGCAGTTGCTGGGTGCAGTTGGCGGTGGCGTCGGGTGCGTATTTGGTGTCTTTGATTTTTCGCTGCGCCAGCGCAAATTCGCTCAGCACACCCAATGCCAGGCGTGCCACTTCATTCGCTATCAATGTCAAGCGCGCCCGTCCCTCGTCGATGCGTCGCTTAAAGCTGGCCTCGTCGTTGGGCAGCGGCTCGAGCAGAAACGCGCGGTCCAGCGCCACGTCGATGATTTGCGCTTTTAACTCGTCGGCGCTGCCCAGCTGCATATAGGCCACGGCCATTTTTTGCATGTCGGGAATGTTTTTTTCCAGGTATTTCAACGCGTCCTTGATTTGCAGCGCAAACAAGCGGCGCAGGCCGGCGCGGTTTTTTGCGGCAGCAACATCGGGCTCGTCAAACACTTCGATGCTGACCGCATCGCCCATGTCCACCAGCGCCGGAAAACCGATCAGGCTTTGCCCGCCTTTGCTGATCTCCATCAGTTCGGGCAGTTCGCCGAAGGACCAGTTGGTGTGGCGTTGGTTTGGGCTTTTTTTCTCCGACTTGGCGAAATTGGGGTCAGAGCCCGAGTTTTGCTTCGCAAAATCGGGATCCGACCCCAATTTCGCCTCCGCCCCCAATTTCTCAGGAGCAGAAGCCAACTTCAACCCCGCCAGGGCCTGAAACGCCCCTCTGGCTCTCGAGCCCAGTTCCGCTTTCAGCACGCCCAGGTTTCTGCCCTGGCCCAGCTGGCGGCCATGCTCGTCCACCACACGAAAGTTCATGAAGAAATGCGCGCTCAGCATGTCCAGCTTGAAGTCGGTGCGCTTGATGTCCAGGCTGGTTTCGTCGCGGGTTTTTTTCAGCAGCACCTCAGTCAGCGAGCCTGCGCCGAAGAGTTCCGGCGCTGACAACCCGGCGACCAATCGCGCGGCGCTCTCGGGCAGCGGCACAAAACGGCTGCGCGGGCGCTGCGGCAGACTTTTCAGCAGCGCCTGAGTCTTGTCTTTCAACATGCCGGGCACCAGCCATTCGGCACGCTCGTCGCTCACCTGGTTCAGCACAAACAAAGGCACGGTCACGGTCACGCCGTCTTTGGCGTCGCCCGGCGCGTGCAGGTAATGCGCGGCGCAGTCCACGCCGCCCAGGCGCACCATCTTCGGAAACGCCTGCGAGGTGATGCCCACGGCTTCGTGCTGCATCAGCGATTCACGCGTCATCACCAAGGGCTCGCTGTGGTCACCGGCGGCGCGTCTGCGTCTGCTCTCGTCGCGGTACCAGCGCTCCAGGCCTTTGCAGTTGCACACGTCTTCGGGCAAATGCTGTTCGTAAAACGCCTGAATCATGCTGTCGTCCACCAGCACGTCTTGGCGGCGCGACTTGTGCTCCAACTCCAGCACCTGCGCAATGAGTTTTTTGTTCGCGGCCATGAACGGCAACTCGGTCTGCCACTGCGCTCCCACTAGGGCCTGTTGTATGAATATCTGTCTGGCCAGCACCGGGTCTGCTTTGGCAAACGGCACCCGGCGACCGCTGTAAATCACCAGTCCGTACAAGGTGGCGCGCTCGAACGCAACCACGTCGCCGTGCTTGGCTTCCCAGTGCGGGTCCAGCAATTGTGTTTTCAGCAAATGCGCCCCGGCCTGCTCCAGCCACACCGGTTCGATGTTGGCAATGACACGCCCGAACAAACGCGTGGTCTCCACCAGTTCAGCGCAGACCAGCCACTTGCCCGGTTTCTTTTTCAGATGCACGCCCGGGTGGCGGTAAAACTTGATGCCGCGCGCGCCCAGGTACACGTCTTCCTCGTCCTGCTTGCAGCCTATGTTGCCCAGCAAGCCGGTCAGCATGGCCTGGTGCAATTGCTCGTAACTGGCGGGTTTGTCGTTCATCGCCCAGCGCTGCTCATTCACCACGGTGATCAGCTGCGAATGCACGTCGCGCCATTCGCGCCAACGCCGTATGTTGATGAAGTTCTGCCGCAACAGGTTTTCATGGTGGCGATTGGACAAACGCTCTCTCTCGCCGCTGCCGCCGCGCGAGGCCTCCAGCCAGTCCCACAAGCGCAAATAGCAGCTGAATTCGCTTTTCTCGTCCTTGAACTTGGCGTGAGCCTGGTCGGCCTGGGTTTGCGCGGTCAGCGGCCGGTCGCGCACGTCCTGCACGCTCAGCGCCGAGGCGATGATCAACACCTCTCGCAGCGACTGCAAATCGCGCGCCGCCAGAATCATGCGCGCCACGCGCGGGTCCAAAGGCAGTTTGGCCAATGCCTTGCCTATGGGCGTGAGGCTGTTGTCTTCATGCACTGCACCCAGTTCGGTCAGCAGCTGAAAACCGTCGGCAATCGCTTTGGGGCGCGGTGCCTCCAGAAACGGGAAGTCGGCCACGTCGCCCAGGTGCAGCGACATCATGCGCAATATCACCCCGGCCAGCGAGCTGCGCAATATTTCCGGTTCGGTGAAACGCGGTCTGGCGTTGAAATCTTTCTCGTAGTACAGGCGTATGCAAATGCCTTCGGCGACGCGGCCGCAGCGACCGGCGCGCTGGTTGGCCGCCGATTGGCTGACGGGCTCGATCAGCAACTGCTCGACCTTGCTGCGAAAGCTGTAGCGCTTGACGCGGGCCAGACCGGCATCGATGACAAAACGTATGCCCGGCACGGTCAGCGAGGTTTCGGCGACGTTGGTGGCCAGCACGATGCGCGGTGCGCCGCCGGTCTCGAACACGCGCTCCTGCTCGGCTTGCGTCAGGCGCGCGAACAGGGGCAGCACGTCCACCTGTCGCGTGTAGGCGTTGTGCGACAAGTGGCCGCGCAGGTGCTCGGCGGCCTCGCGTATCTCGCGCTCGCCCTGCAGAAACACCAGAATGTCGCCGCGCGGCGCGCCAATCCACAGCTCGTCCACTGCGTCTGAGATGGCGTTACCAATGTCGTACTCGCGACTTTTCTCCCAGGGGCGGTAGCGCATTTCCACCGGGAAAGTGCGGCCCGACACCATCAACACCGGCGCCGGCCCCTTGGCGCCTGCGAAATGCCGGGCAAACCGGTCGGCGTCTATCGTGGCCGACGTGATGATGATTTTCAGGTCCGGGCGGCGCGGCAGTATCTGGCGCAAATAGCCCAGCAAAAAATCGATGTTCAGGCTGCGCTCGTGCGCCTCGTCGATGACGAGTGTGTCGTAGGACAGCAGCAGCGGATCGGTCTGCGTCTCGGCCAGCAAGATGCCGTCGGTCATCAACTTGACCGAAGCGTCGCGAGATAGTCTATCCTGAAAGCGCACCTTGTAGCCGACCACCTCGCCCAGCGGGGTTTTCAGTTCCTCGGCAATGCGCTTGGCCACCGAGGTGGCGGCGATGCGCCGGGGCTGGGTGTGGCCGATGATCTGGCGGCGTTTGGGTTTCGAGAAATTGGGGTCAGAACGCGAGCTATTGCGAGCAGCGAAATTGGGGTCAGAGGCCGAGTTTTGCTGCGCAAAATCGGGATCCGACCCCAATTTATGAGAAGCCCGCAGCCCTGCATCCGTCGGGACTAAGGGTTGGTCAACCACAGCCGCTGCCGAAGCGGGTTCCCAGCCGCCCCGCCCCAGGGCCAGCGCCATTTTGGGCAATTGCGTGGTTTTGCCAGAGCCGGTTTCGCCGCACACAATGACCACCTGGTGCGCTTGTATGGCCGACATGATGTCGTCGCGGCGGGCGCTGATCGGCAGGTCTTCTGGGAAGTCGATCACAAAGGGCTGAGGCGGGTTGGGAGATGTCACGGCGCGAATTATCCCATGACACGGGATCTCGTGCTACACTGATTCACATGAACTAGTGTTGTCGAAGCCCTTCTATGGTCAATCTCACCATTTCCCTAGACGAAAACCTCGTCAAACAAGCGCGCATCAAAGCCATTCAAGAAGGCACCTCGCTCAGCGCAAAGGTGCGCGAAATGCTGGCGGCGTATGTGCGGCAAGACCTACCCAGCACCCCCTTGGCCATCCCCAAACTGCCCACGAGTGGCAGTGGCGGCTTGATGCCCGGCATCGACCCTTGCAGCAACCGCTCCATGTTTGATGCCATGGACGCCGACATGGACATCAGCAATCTCAAATGACACCCGACGTGAACGTGCTGGTAGCGGCCATGCGCTTGGACCATCCGCACCATGCCCCGGCTTTCAATCACTTGCAAACGCAATTGAAGCTGGCGTCACAGCGGCCAAACGACGCATCCATCGTGTTGCTTGGGGTGGTGGTGGCTGGCTTCATCCGCGTTGTGACCAACCGAAGAATCTTCCAACTCCCAAGCAGTTTGAAGCAGGCCATCGATTTTGTCGACACGCTGCTGCTTTCACCCGGCGTCGTATTTCAGGGTACGGGCAGCCAGTGGCCGGGCTTCAGAGACCTGTGCCTTCGGGCCGAAGTCAACCCCGATTCAGCAACCGATATTTGGATCGCCGCCTCTGCCATGCAATGGGGTGAAATACTGCACACCTTTGACCGTGATTTCAAAAAAATCTTGCCCGACGAACACCTTTACCTCGTGAGCCGCTAAACCATGTCCACCGATTTTAATTTCACCTTCGTGCCCTGGTTCCGCTCGGTCGCCCCCTACATACACATGCACCGGGGCAAAACCTTTGTGGTCGCCATCGCAGGCGAAGCCATAGCGGCGGGCAAATTGCCCAGCCTGGTGCAAGACCTGGCCATGATCCAGAGCATGGGCGTCAAAGTCGTGCTGGTGCACGGCTTTCGCCCGCAGGTGAATGAGCAACTCAAGGCCAAGGGCCACGCCCCGAAATACTCGCACGGCATACGCATCACAGACAGCGTGGCGCTGGACTGCGCGCAGGAGGCCGCCGGTCAGCTGCGTTACGAAATCGAAGCTGCGTTCAGCCAGGGCCTGCCGAATACGCCGATGGCGGGCGCCACCATTCGCGTCATCTCGGGCAACTTCATCACCGCGCGGCCGGTGGGCATCGTCGACGGCGTGGACTTCCAGCATTCAGGCCTGGTGCGGAAAGTCGACGTCACCGGCATCAGTAAAACGCTCAGCCTGGGCGCCATGGTGCTGCTGTCGCCCTTCGGTTTTTCGCCGACCGGTGAAGCCTTTAACCTGACCATGGAAGAAGTCGCCACGTCGGTGGCCATTGCCTTGCAGGTTGACAAACTCATTTTCGTCATTGAAGTGCCGGGGATTCGCATCAAACCGCTGGAGCCCGCCGGGGACGACAACCCGATCGACACCGAAATGCCGCTGGAAGTGGCCGAGCGTTTGCTGGCCGACGTGCCGCCGGCCAACCAACCGACAGACATCGGTTTTTACCTGCAACACTGCGTCAAAGCCTGCAAATACGGGGTAGAACGCAGCCACATCCTGCCGTTTGCAGTGGACGGTGTGTTGCTACTGGAAATTTATGTGCACGACGGCATTGGCACCATGGTGGTCGACGAGCGCTTAGAGAGTTTGCGCGAAGCCACCCCGGACGACCTGGGCGGTGTGTTGCAACTGATTGAGCCTTTTGAAAACGACGGCTCGCTGGTGCGCCGCGAACGCACCGAGATAGAACGCGACATCGGCAACTACACCGTCATCGAACACGACGGCGTCATCTTCGGTTGCGCCGCACTCTACCCTTACCCGGAAAACAAAACCGCCGAGATGGCAGCGCTGACCGTATCGCCGCATTCGCAAGGCCAGGGCGACGGCGAGAAAATAATGCGCCGCATCGAGCAGCGCGCACGGCTTATAGGCCTGGAAAGCATTTTTGTGTTGACCACGCGCACCATGCACTGGTTTATAAAACGCGGCTTTGTGCAAGTGCCTATCGACTGGTTGCCACAGGCACGTTTGCGTAAATACAGCCCGGACCGCAAGAGCGTGGTGCTGGTGAAAAAATTGACTCAGGGTTGAGGTTCGAAATGCGCGTCGTTCGCCGCCTGAAAACGCTTTTGAATTTTGCGCCACACGACCAGCAACAGCCACACACCCATGGCGACAAAAGCCACGAAAGACCAGTTGGCGATCGAAGCGCCTAAGAAGGTCCAGTCGATCTTGGTGCAGTCGCCGCTGCCCCTAAAGATGAGCGGGATGGCGCGTTGCAGAGGAAACGATTCGATCATGCCGTAAAAGTCGCGGCCGCAACTGAGAGTGTTCGGCGGGTACCACTGCAGCCAGGACTGGCGCGCAGCGATGAAAGCGCCGAAGCCGGCCATCAACACAGCCAGCAGCACCAGCAACTGCTGCACCCGCGCATGGCGCAACAACAAAGGCAGCAAAGCCAGCAAACCGATGACGGTCATGGCATAGCGCTGCACGATGCACATGGGGCAAGGCTCGAGGCCGACCACGTGTTGCAAGTACAAGCCGAAACCCAGCAGGCCGGCACAGCCTAAGGCCAGCAAAGCCCAGCTCAAGCGCAGATTCAAGAGGTTCCAGAGTAGTGAGGGCATGGTGATATTGCAGGTTCCGGGAAAAGACAGTCATTATCCGCTGGCAGCGCGTCAATGCGAAGACCCTGCCATGAACGGCAAAGGGTGATCCAAAGCTTGCTACAGTCACGGCTTTGTCTGACACACGCAAGGATTTTCATGGCACGCACAGTTCACTGCATCAAACTGGAAAAAGAGGCCGAAGGCTTGGACTTCCCGCCCTACCCCGGCGACCTCGGTAAACGCATCTGGGAAAACGTCAGCAAAGACGCCTGGGCCGCCTGGCTGAAACACCAGACCATGCTGGTCAACGAAAACCGACTGAACCTGGCCGATCTGCGCGCCCGCCAGTATTTGGCACGCCAGATGGAAAACCATTTTTTCGGCGACGGCGCTGACGCAGCACAAGGCTACGTGCCTCCGCCTGCCGCCTGATTTTTTGCAATGAGTCTGGACAAGCGCTGCATTGTCATCGGCGCCGGTGTCGCCGGCGCAGCCTGCGCACGTGCCCTGGTCGACAGGGGCTGGCAGGTCAAGCTGCTGGACATCGCCAAAGACCCATGCACAGCGGCCTCCGGCGTGCCTGTGGGCGTGGTGTCCTGCCACGCATCGCCAGACGACAACCCTTTGTCGCAACTCACCCGCGCCGGTTTGCAAGCAACCGTCGCCTTTGCCAGGGCGCATTTGATCGAGGGACAGGATTGGTCTGCCTGCGGCGTATTGGAAAGACGCAGCGCTGATTCAAACCATACCAAAAAACCCTGGCAGGAAACCGCGCAATACAGTGTGTGGTTTTCTCACGTGCAACTGGCAAAGCCGGCGCAACTGAAAGAAGCCGGTTTAAGCGGAGAGGCCTCAAACGACCTGTGGCAGCCGCAAGGCGCCTGGATCAAACCGCTGGCGCTGGTACGCGCACTGTTGAGCAGCGACGACATCCTGTTCCTAGGCTTGTACGAAGTCGAGAGCATGCAACAAAGCCAGGCCACCGGCGAATGGGTGTTGCGCATCAAACACCATATTCCCATCCCCGGCTTGGGCAGCTCGTTCACTTACACCAGCGAATCCGCCCCGCACGTGGTGCTGGCCACGGGCGCGCAGACACCGGATTTTTTGAACCAGGTCTTGTATGAGCCTGACATGGGCTTGCATCCGATTGCCGGGCAAGTCTCCTGGGGCTTGCAAGATGCTTCAGTCAGCCAACGCTTGCCGCGCTTTGCAGTGAACGGACACGGCAGCTTTTTGGCGCATGTGCCCACGGCAGACGGGCCTGCCTGGTACACGGGATCCACGTTTGACAGACACCAGTCGCATTTGCTTGCGTCTGACGAGGCGCATGCGAACAACCGGCAACGACTCAGCGAATTGCTGCCTGCCGTGGCCGACACGCTGACATCGCAATGGAATGACCCGGCTCAGATCCGGGCATGGAACGGCGTGCGCTGCGCCTCCGTCAACCGTTTGCCCAAACTCGGGCCGCTGGATGAACAACGCCTCCCGGGTTTGCATATGTTGTCTGCACTGGGCTCGCGCGGGCTGACGCTGGCCTTGCTGTGCGCGCAGGCCGTGGCCGACCGTATCGAGGGCAAGCCGCCGGCGCTGTCAGATGCACTGCTTAAAGCCATGCAGTGCGAATTGCCGGCGCCGGACCAATGATTAAACCGCTGCCAAAGCCTGGTTCAAGTCATCTTTCAAATCGTCAATATGCTCGATGCCGACGCACAAACGCACGGTGTCTTCCGTCACGCCGGATTTGACCAGCTCCTCCGGTGTCAACTGGCGGTGCGTGGTTGAAGCAGGATGGGTTGCCAGCGAGCGCACATCACCGATATTGACCAGGCGGGTGAACAATTGCAGCGCATCCAGGAAACGTGCGCCGCCTTCGCGCCCGCCTTCAACACCGAATGTCAGCAAGCCAGAAGCTTTGCCGCCCATGTATTTTTTGACCAATGCGTGGTCAGGGTGATCCGTTAAGCCGGCGTAATTCACCCGCTTGACCTTGGCGTTCTGGCGCAAATGCTGGGCCACTGCCAGCGTGTTGTCGCAAATACGATCCATGCGCAAAGCCAGCGTTTCTATGCCTTGCAATATGAGAAATGCATTGAAGGGAGAGATGGCGGCACCGGTATTGCGCAACGGGACGACACGCGCGCGACCTATGAAGGCTGCCGGGCCGAGGGCTTCGGTGTAAACCACGCCGTGGTAACTGACGTCGGGCTCGTTCAAACGCTTGAAGCGGGCTTTGTGCTCGGCCCAGGGGAATTTGCCTGAATCGATGATGGCGCCGCCGATGCTGTTGCCATGGCCCCCCAGGTATTTGGTGAGCGACTGCACCACGATGTCCGCACCGTGTTCGATAGGACGGCACAGGTAAGGGCTGGGCACAGTGTTGTCAACAATCAAGGGGATGCCGTGTTTGTGGGCGATGGCAGCCATGGCTGCAATATCAGTGATATTGCCCTGAGGGTTACCCAGAGACTCCACATAAATGGCTTTGGTTTTGCCGTCGATCAAGGGCTCGAACGCGGACGGGTTGCGGTAATCGGCAAAACGCGTTTCGATACCGAACTGCGGCAAGGTGTGGGCAAACAGGTTGTAGGTGCCGCCGTACAAGGCGCTGGACGACACAATGTTGTCGCCTGCCTCAGCAATGGTTTGAATCGCGTAGGTGGTGGCGGATTGGCCCGAAGCCACTGCCAGTGCGGCAATGCCGCCTTCAAGCGCCGCCACACGTTCCTCCAGCACAGACTGGGTCGGGTTCATAATGCGGGTGTAAATGTTGCCCGCCACTTTCAAATCAAACAAATCCGCTCCATGCTGTGCGCTGTCGAACGCATAGGCCACAGTCTGATAAATGGGAGGCACTACTGCTTTGGTCACCGGGTCAGGTTTGTAGCCGGCGTGAACGGCAAGAGTTTCGATTTTCATTGGATTCTCCATGTGTAATTAATTGGTGAGCTCATTGTCTTCGAGTCTTGGCGGAATTCCTACAAATAATCTGTTCTATCCATATAGCTTCAGGTTGTAAAAGGCGGGTAACTGTTCAGTTGCCTGGTTTATCAAATGCAAATAGCCAATGAATATATATATCCAACTAATTAATCGTATGAATATTCAGCCAGTCAACCTATAGTGTTGCCCTTATGGAAAATTTCTCATTCGCTTTTGTCATTGCCGGTTTCGTCGTCGGTTTGATTGTGGGGCTGACCGGTGTCGGCGGCGGTTCGCTCATGACACCCTTGCTGATTTTCGGCTTCGGCATCAAGCCTGCCCTGGCGGTCGGCAC